>DJRS01000112.1:6582-7938 GCA_002440145.1 Verrucomicrobia bacterium UBA6354 | reverse complement strand
GTGCGCAGATTGCGCGGCGATGTGGAAGTCCACTTGTCGCCGCGCGATTGGGAAGCGCATGCGCATGGGCGCGATCCGCGCTACGCGGGCGTGATTGTGCATGTCACATGGTTTGCGGGCGAAGCACCGCCCTCATTGCCTGAAAACGCCATATCCATCGTCCTGGGACCCCGTTTTGCCGCGGAACCGGCCTTTTCGCCCGAGCAAATCGACCTGTCGGCCTACCCGTTCGACCGTCTGCCGTCCACGGAACGACCCTGCCGGCACTGGCTGGCGGATTCTCCGTCCGTCGTGCAGACGCTTCTGGACGAAGCCGGGCGTTTTCGTTTGAATTTGAAAGCCAATCGCATCGGGCTTATTTTGTCCAACCATCTATGCGGACGAAGCCAGCTGTTCTACGAGGAAGTCATGGCGGCGCTGGGGTACAAGGCAAATTCGCGGAACTTTCGTTCGATTGCCCGCTCCGTTCCGCTCGATCGCCTTTTGGCGGAGCCCGAAAACGCCGCGGCGGCTTTGCAAAGCGCCGCGTCGTTCGTGGCATGGGAACGCGGCGCCACGCGGCCGCACAACAGCCCCTTCGCGCGTTTGTCAGCCGCCGCGGCATTGTTTACCGAAACGGATATTCTTTCCGCATTGGAGGAGGCCGATTTCTCTCCAATCGGGTGTCGCATCTGGGTTCGACGGCTTGTCGCCCGCCGTCTCATGGGGGCCGGGCGTGCAGCGGCCGTCTTCGCGAATGTCATCGTCCCCTTCGCTCTTTACGAGGGGCGGATAAGGACGCCGCTGGACTGGCTTCCGCCCGAGGACGTCTCCCAGCCTGTGAGATTGACGGCTTTTCGTTTGCTGGGACCGGGGCATGATCCGGCGGCGGTCTACGCGAAGGACGGTTTGCGCATTCAGGGGCTTTTGCAGATACATCGCGAGTTCTGCCTGCCCATCCATCCCAATTGCGGAACCTGTTATCTGTCGCGCGAGCATGGCTTGCCCGAGAGTGCGAATCTATGTGAATATGGAACGTAAGGGGGCCGAACAGGAAATACAAGTGGATATTTTAGTTCATTTCGGGTAGTTTTGGATTTCTCCGAGCAATCCGCTCTGCCGCGGCGAGCCGTTCGTTTCGGCGAATCGCTCCGCCTATCAAGACGTGGGACAGGGGAAGTGGCTCACGCGGAGAGACGCCAGTGGGGTGGTGCAGGGTTGCAAGGGGCGGCAGTTCCAGCCTCCCCTATTCTTGCCGCGGAGGCGGTGCAGGGCACCGCGCGCGCTGCGGGGGGATAGGGGAGGAGGGAGCGTCGTCGTGCGTTCCCTAAGGCGGGAAACCGGAACCGGTCCCTCGTCGCGCCGGAACGGTGATGC
>DJRS01000112.1:0-6535 GCA_002440145.1 Verrucomicrobia bacterium UBA6354 | reverse complement strand
GGCGATGCCGTCGCGCCGGAATTGCCGCCCCGTTTCAAAGGGCGACGGACGCGGGGCGGGTGCAATCTGTCGAACGGGCAGGCGCATACGCGGATTCTAAGAGATAATTGCATGAAACAGACGAAAGGCTGGCATTCTCTTCGTGTTTCAAGGTATCCTCACTAAAAATCCGGTTTGTGGCTGGGCTTTTCGGGGAGATGGATGTCAAAGGATGTTTTTACTCACGAAGAGAAAGGTTTCAGAAAATGTAAATGTCTTTTCGTTTTGTGTTATGCTGGATAGGAAGAGGATTCGCAAGGGGGAATGAGCTTTTTCATTTTTTGCAAGAGATGATGCGGATTAGGTTCAGAAGTTATCCAAAGAGAGCACAATTTCATGAAAAAGGAATATTTTTCAATTGGCAGGCTGCCTTTGGCACGGTTTTTGCTTAGAGTGTGTGTTCACATGGTGTGGACATCTAATCAAAGAAGTGCAAAGAGAAAGGTAGCAAGAGACCATGAAAAGAATCGCAGGATTGACGGCGGCGGTGGTTACGGCGGTAAGCGCCGCGTCCGCCACGTATGCGGAGGATGCCACGGCGGCGCAGGGTGCCGAGTCGGAAGCGTCTTCGCCCGTGTCCGTCTCGGTATCCGTCGACGTGCTGAGCGACTACATCTGGCGCGGCACGATCTGCAACGACAATCCCGTCTGGCAACCGTCCGTCTCGGCGACATACGACGCGGGCGATTACGGTTGGGTTGCGGCGAGCGTGTGGTCCAGTTTCGACTTGACGCACAAACGCGGCACGGCCACAAACAGCCGCCGGACGGCCGGTTTGCAGGAGATCGACTACACGCTCTCGTACGGCGTCGAGCTGGCGGGCGTGGGACTTGAGGTCGGCCACATCTGGTACACCTACCCGAACAACAACGGCTCGAGCGACCAAGACCTGTACGCGTCCGTTTCGTATGCGAACCCGTTCGTGACGCCGAGCGCCTCCGTCTATTGGAACTATTCCGATTCGGCGGGGACGGATCCGAGCACGCTCTACTACAGCTTCGGCCTGAGCCACGACTTCGCGCTGACGGACGCGCTCACGCTGACGCCGTCCGCGTCGCTGGGATTCGGCGGCAATGCGTGGACGAAAAACATAACGGGCGAAGCCGTCGGCACGGAGCTTACGGACCAGACGGTCGGGCTTTCGGCCTCGTACGCGGTCACGGACTGGCTGTCGCTGGGCGCGCAAGTCAACTATACGTGGGTTCCCAGCCACACGTTGCGCAAACTCGACTACATGGGCATGGGCAAAGACGAGATTTGCTGGGGCGGTGTGAACGCGACGGTCACTTTCTGAAAAACGGCCGAAGTTCAAGAACGGCTGAAGTTCAAACCAAGGAGAAACGAACATGAAGAACATGACGACACGCGAATTCCTGAAGGGCGCCTGCATGGGCGCCGTCGGGATGGCGGCGGGTTCGGCTCTCACGGGCTGCGACCCGAAAGACTCCAAGAGGAGTCCGCTCGACAAGGGCGTGACGATTCCGCAGACGATGAAGATGATCAAATGGCGCTTCCAGACCTATGCGGGCACGGCGCTGGCGCAGCACGTCTGCAAACCGGCGATCGACGCGTTCAACAAGGTCGCAGGCAACCGGATGCACATCGATCTCTACTACGCCGACCAGCTCGTGCCGACGTCTGAACTCTTCAGCGCGCTCCAGGCCGGCACGATCGACGGCGTGCAGTCGGACGACGACTCCATGTCGTCCGCGGCGGACGTGCGCGTGTTCGGCGGCTACTTCCCGTTCGCGACGCGCTATTCGCTAGACGTGCCGGTGCTCTTCGCGCAGTACGGGCTCGACAAGATTTGGGCGGAATCGTACAAGGAGGCGTCCGGCGGCAAGGTGACGTGGCTGTCGGCCGGTTCGTGGGATCCGTGCCACTTCGCGACGAAGAAACCGATCGAGCATCTGGCGGACCTGAAAGGCTTGCGCGTCTACACGTTCCCGACGGCGGGGCGGTTCCTGCAGCAGTTCGGCGTGGTGCCGGTGACGCTTCCGTACGAAGACGCCGAGATGGCGCTCCGCACGGGCACGCTGGACGGCGTCGCGTGGTCGGGCATCACCGAGGACTACACCGTCGGCTGGGCGGACGCCTGCAAGTACTTCCTGACGAACTCGCTTTCGGGCGCGTGGATCGGCTCGTACTTCGCCAACACGGAAAGTTGGTCCAAGGTGCCGGACGATCTCAAGACGCTCTTCAAGCTGTCGATGGACTCGTCGCACTACTACCGCCAGTACTGGTACTGGGGCGGCGAAGCCGACCTGCGCGTGAACGGCGGCAAGCTGAAACTCTGCTCCATTCCCGAAGCGGAGTGGGCCGAGGTCGAAAAGAAGGCCGTGCCGTTCTGGGAAGAGATCGCCAAAGCTTCGCCCCGCGCGAAAGCGGTGGTGGACATCTTCCGCAAATACAACGCGGTCATGGCCAAAGCCGGCAAACCCTATAGGTACTGATGATCATGCATGCATTGGTCAAATACGTGCGCGGTGTCGAAGCCCTCGTGAGAGGGCTCGGCATCGCCGCGATGTATCTCCTCTTGGTGATACTCGCCGTGTTGATGTTCCCCGTTTTCGCGCGCGGCACGGGCATCAACACGATCTGGGCGCTCGAAATGGCGCAGTTCGCCGTGGGCGCCTACTATCTGCTGGGGGCGGGCTGGACCCTGCAACGCGGCGCGCACGTGCGCATGGACTTCCTCTACGCGAACTGGAAGCCGCGCACGAAGGCGATTGTGGACGCCGTGACGTCCTTCTTCGTCCTCTTCTATCTCGTCGTCATGCTGCTGGGCGGCTGGGACAGTTGCGCCTACGCGGTCGTCGCCAAGCAGATCAACCACACCGTCTGGGCGCCGTACATGGCCCCCATCAAGATTGCGATGGTGATCGGAATCTTTTTCATGTTCCTGCAGATGACGGCCGAGTTCGTCAAATCGGTTCTCGCCGCGTTCAAGAAGGAAGTCGTATTGCCGAATCCCGACACCGAGGACGAGCGTCTCTACGGCGGACGCCTTTCCCGCGCCCGGTACTGGAAGACGATGGCGTGTTGCGCGGTGGCCGGCACGGCCGGCGCGCTGTTGCTGGTCTTGGGCGTGCCGCGCGTGACGCCGGAGGGCGGCTTCGGGCTTCTGCTCGTCTTCGCCGGGGCATTCCTGGCGGTCGGCGCGCCGATCGTGTCGATTCCGCCGACCATAAGGCGCTTCCACGATCTGGACATGTCGGGCTGGTGGGCGTTCACCTACGGCGTGTTCGCGCTGATTCCGGGCTTGGGCATTCTCGTCATGATCGGCGAGGCGATTCTGCTCGCGCAGGACGGGGCGCCGGGCACGACGGGCTTCGGGCCCGATCCGAAAGGGCGTAACCTCATCCAGGTGTTCGATCCGCGCATCCCGAAAGCGCCGGCGCCGCTGGCGGAAGCGCCCGTTCCGGCCGAGCCGGACGAGCCGCATTCCTACTGGCTGCCGTATCTCGTCTTCGCCGGGGTGGGGATTCTCTTCCTCGCCGGGGGGTTCGGGCTTGCCGCGCTGCTGTCCAACCCGACATGGTTCATGCTGGGCGCGTTGGTGTTCCTGCTTTCCATGCTCTTTTTGATTAGAGGTGTCGTATGTATGAATCGTTGAGTCTGACGGAGTACCTGCTCTCGTATCCGGGCATCATCGTCGCGTTGATGTTCACGTTCCTCATGGTCCTGATGCTGACGGGCCAGCGTGTATTCGGCGTGATGGGGTTCATCGGCGTCGTGTTCGCGCTCATATTCATCGACCGCGGCGCTTTGGGCTACGGCTTCAACGCGGCGATCAAGCTGTTCAACTGGTACCCGATGCTGACGTTGCCGATGTTCGTGTTCATGGGCTTCATGCTTTCCGAATCGGGCATCGCGAATGACATGTACTACATGTTCCACGTCTGGTTCGGCGGCCTGCGCGGCGGTCTCGCCGTCGGCACGCTCCTGGTCATGGTCATGATTTCGTGCATGAACGGCCTGTCGGTCGCCGGCATGGCCATCGGCTGCTCCGTCGCCTTGCCGGAACTCCTGAAGCGCAACTACGACAAACGCATGATTTCCGGCGTGATCCAGGCGGGCTCCTCGCTCGGCATCCTGTTCCCGCCCTCGGTCGTTCTGGTCCTGTACGGAATGATCGCGCGCGAACAGGTGAAGGACCTGTGGCTGGCGGGCGTCGGGCCGGCCATCCTGCTGTCGGTCCTCTTCTTCGGCTACGTCATCATCCGCTGCCGGATCAACCCGAAACTCGGGCCGATCCTCCCCAAGGAGCAGCGCAACTTCAGCTGGGCGGAGAAATTCCGCGTCCTGCGCGCGGGCATTCTGCCGATTCTGCTCGTCCTTTCGGTCATCGGCTCGTTCTTCTCGGGGCTGACCTCGCTCGAGGAAAGTTCGGCGGTGGGCGCGCTCGCGGCGTTCCTGATCGCGCTCTGCAAGAAACGCCTGACGCTGAAGGTCTTCACCAAGACCCTGAAGGAGACGCTCGACAACTCGGCGATGTTCCTCTGGATCATGATGGCGGCGCTGTCGTTCTCGGCGGTCTTCGACTCGCTGCACGCGGTGGACGTCCTGAAGCAGTTCTTCACAAGCGATCTGGGCCTCTCGCCCTGGTGCATCCTCTTCCTGATGCAGCTCACGTTCATCGTCATGGGCATCTTCCTGGACGACACCGCCATGCTGATCATCGTCGCGCCGCTGTTCATTCCGCTCGTGAAGGAGCTCGGGTTCAGCCCGATCTGGTTCGGCGTCCTCTACACGATCACCTGCCAGATCGCCTACATCACCCCGCCGTTCGGCTACAACCTCTTCATGATGCGCGCCATGAGCCCGGACTGCATCACGATCAAGGACATCTACGCGTCCATCGTGCCGTTCCTGTTCCTCATGATCGCGGCGATCGTCCTCATCATGCTCTTCCCGCAGATCGCCCTGTGGCTGCCGGACTACGTCAACGGCAAGGCGCTCGGCCCGGTGGACTGGCTCGTCGCGCACTGCGGCTGGTTCAAGGACCTCTGCGCCGCGGCATTCGACTACGTTCCCGCCGTGAGGTAAGGCCATGGAAAGCGTCACGCTCGAAATCGCCGGCAGGCACTGGACGTTCCGCTCCCTCAAGGAGCTGATGGGCAAGGCCTCCCCGAAACGTTCGGGGGACGTGACGGCGGGATGCGCCGCGGCGAGCGACGAGGAACGCGTCGCCGCCCAGATGCTGCTCGCCGACGTGCCGCTTTCCCTTTTCCTCGAGGAGCCGCTCATCCCGTACGAGAAGGACGAGGTGACGCGGCTGATCGTCGATTCGCACGACGCGGCGGCGTTCGCCCCCGTGAAGAACATGAGCGTGGGGCAGTTCCGGGACTGGCTGCTCCGGTACGAGACGGACGACAAGGTCCTTTCCGCCCTCGCCCCGGGCTTGACGCCCGAGATGGTGGCGGCCGTCTCCAAGATCTGCTCGAACCAGGATCTCATCCTCATCGCCTCGAAGTGCCGCGTCGTCACGGCGTTTCGCGACACGATCGGCCTGAAAGGGTGCCTCTCGACCCGCCTGCAGCCGAACCACGCCACGGACGACCTGAAGGGAATCGCCGCGTCCATGCTGGAAGGGCTCCTCTACGGCTGCGGGGACGCGGTCATCGGCATCAATCCGGCGACGGACTCCGTGCCGATGATGCAGGATCTCCTGAAGCTCATCGACGAGCTCATCCACCGCTACCACATCCCGACCCAAAGCTGCGTCCTGTCGCACGTCACGAACGCGCTGGAGGTCATGCGCCTGGGGACCCCCGTCGACCTCGTGTTCCAGTCCATTGCCGGCACGGAAATCGCCAACAACGTCTTCGGCGTGAACCTGAACATCCTGTCCGAAGCCTACGACGCGGCGCTTTCCCTGAAGCGCGGCACGGTGGGGCAGAACGTCATGTACTTCGAGACGGGGCAGGGAAGCGCGCTTTCCGGCCGCGGCGATTGGGGCGTCGACATGCAAACCTGCGAAGCGCGCGCCTACGCCGTCGCCCGCAAGTTCAAGCCGCTCCTCGTCAACACGGTCGTCGGCTTCATCGGCCCCGAGTACCTCTACGACGGCAAGGAAATCATCCGCGCCGGACTGGAGGACCACTTCTGCGCCAAACTGCTCGGCCTGCCGATGGGCTGCGACATCTGCTACACGAACCACTCCGAAGCCGACCAGAACGACATGGATATCCTCATGACGTGCCTGGCCGCCGCCGGACTGACCTACCAGATGGCCATTCCGGGCGGGGACGACGTCATGCTCGGCTACCAGACCACCAGCTACCACGACATCCAATACGTCCGGCAGGTCTTCGGCAAGCGCCCGGCACCGGAATTCGAGGCCTGGCTGGAGGATATGGACCTTGTCGACGTGCGCCAACATCTCGTCACGCACAAAGGAGGCGATCATGCTCTTATCGGTTACGAACACGAACTTGAGCGCTGACCCGTGGGAGGCGCTGCGCAAGTTCACCCCCGCCCGGATAGCCATGGG
>DJRS01000176.1:23372-23499 GCA_002440145.1 Verrucomicrobia bacterium UBA6354 | reverse complement strand
GAAATTGCCCGTTAGTTTGCGTTTTTGTATGAAATCAATCATGAAATAGTCAGATATCACATAAAAACCCGGAGTGACCCGGGCGACTGCCCCTTTTCCGCCCGTCCGGCACGCCCGAAACGGGTGT
>DJRS01000176.1:0-23318 GCA_002440145.1 Verrucomicrobia bacterium UBA6354 | reverse complement strand
TGGCGTTGCGCCGGAACGGCGACGCGGTTTCCTTGAAACGCCGCCCCTCCGCTCTTGAGGAATAAACGCCGACGGGCGGCATTAGGCATTAGGCTCACCCGACGGTTCGCGGGAGTGCTCTGCGTCGTTTTCGCGTGAATCCGGCGCCCGGATATGGTAAAATATTCCACATCATGAGCATGACAGTAGCCGACATACCCGCCGTCAACCGAGCGTTGAAGAAAGAATTCCAGGCACACAAAGCGCCTATAATCGAACTCGTCCAGGCGCAGACGAAGGATCCGTTCTGCGTGCTCGTCGGGACGATTCTTTCCGCGCGCACGAAGGATGCGTGCACGGCCGGGGCGGTCCAGCGCCTTTTCGCAACGGCCCGCGGCAAAATCTTCACGCCGGCGGATCTTGCGCGGCTGGACGTCCCGGAGCTCGAGAAGCTCATCTACCCTGTCGGGTTCTACCATGCCAAAGCGCGGCACTTGCATGCCCTGCCGGGTGCGCTCGCCGCGAAATTCGGCGGCGTACTCCCCCGGACCGTCGAAGAACTGTGCGAACTGCCAGGAGTCGGACGCAAAACCGCCAATCTCACCGTCGCGGTCGGTTTCGACCTGCCGGCCATCTGCGTGGACGTGCACGTACACCGCATCTGCAACGGTCTCGGTCTCGTCCACACGAAGAAGCCCGTGGAAACCGAGATGGCCCTGCGGCGCATTCTGCCCGTCCGCTACTGGAAGACGTGGAACAGCTACCTCGTTTCGTTCGGCCAGACGCGCTGCGACCCCGTGCATCCGAAATGCGCGGGCTGTCCGCTCGCCGCCTACTGCGAACTGCCGCGCCGCCAGATGCAAAGGCGCGTCTTGCCGTAGGTCCGGTCGCGCAGGAGTCCCCACCCCGGCGTTTCTTCCGCCTTCTGGACGGCGGTCATCTCCGCGACAAAGAGACCGCCCGGCCTGACGACGTTCCGCCGCGCCAGCGTCGCGAGCACGTCCGCATAGCCCCTCTCCTCGCCCAAGGCGTAGGGCGGGTCGGCGAAGGCGATCGTGAAGCCCTCGCCCGCATAGGAGGCGATCCACCGGTACGCGTCGGCGGACACGACGGCCGCGCCGCCGGGGCACCCCTTCGCGACGAACGCGAGATTCTCCCGCAGCGTCGCGACGTGCCGGCGGTCGGCTTCCACGAACGTGACGCGCGCGGCGCCGCGCGAAAGCGCCTCCAGCCCCACCGCGCCGGATCCGGCGAAGAGATCCAGAAACGATGCCTGCGCGAGTTCGGGCTGCAAAATGGAAAAGAGCGCCTCCCGCACGCGATCCTGCGTCGGGCGGACGGCGCCCGTTTTGGGCGTGCGCAGCGTGCGCCCGCAGGCTAGGCCCCCCGTGATCCTCACGGACGGTACTCCGCGCAGTTGCCGGGCGTCTCCCACACGCGCACGGCGGACAGCCCCCGCACGCGCGGCGCGAGGCTCTCGAAGAAGTGCCGCGCCAGATTCTCCGCCGTCGAGCGGTAGGGCAGTGGCGCCGTGCGCATGCCGTTCTTCTCGACGACCGCGGCGATCTCCCGCTCGCCCGCGCTCTCCGTGGAATAGATGAACGCGTGGTCGAAACGCGCGACGACCACTTCCTCCAGGATGGATTTGAGATCCTTGAAATCGATGACCATGTCCTCCGCGGCGTCTGTCGGCCGGGCGACCGAGACGTCCACGCGATACGTGTGGCCGTGCAGGTTCTTGCACAGCCCCCGGTGGTTCGTCAGGATGTGCGCCGCGTCGAAGGTTATGGTTTTCGTCACTGTCGTCATAGTCGGACGTCCCCCGCGCGTCAGTCTTCCGCCGTCATCATCTTCACGAAATCCGCCGGCGGCGGGCAGGGGCGGAAGTCCTTGAGCGACACGAAGGCGTGGCGCGTGAAGCCGTCCACCAGGACCTTGTCTTCGCCCTTGCGGCGGATCTCGCAGGCGAGCTCGATGCGCACGCCCTTCCGGGACTGGACCCAGCAGGAAATCTCGAGCAGATCGTCGTAGCGCGCGCTCGCGTGGTAGTTGCACTCCGCATGCGTAACCGGCAGTCCCCAGCCCTCGGCTTCGCACGACTTGTACGTATAGCCGTTGGCGCGCATGAACTCGTTGCGCGCGCGCTCGAACATGACGAGATAGTTGGCGTAGTAGACGACCCCCATCATGTCCGTGTCCGCATAGGGAACGCGATATTCCATCGTGAACTTCTTCATAATTCCACAGCTCCTTTTCTCAAAATCTCCAAGCTCCCGTCCTCCGCGACGCGGACGACGGTGGACGGAACCCCGCCCGGCGAAACGCCGTCATCGACGACGAGGTCCGCCGACAGGCCGATCTCCCGCAAGGCTTGCTCGGCGTCCGTCGCCGGACGCCGGCCCGAGAGATTCGCGCTCGTCACGCGCAGGACGCCGCCGCACCGCGCCAAAAGGCGACGCGTCCAATCATGCGCCGGCACGCGGAAGCCCTCCCCTTTGACGACGAGCGTCAGGGCACCCGGCCAGAAACGGGCCGCCAAGTCCTTCGCCGGCCCCGGGAACCCGCCCACGTACGAAGCCGCCGCCGCCGCGTCCGCCGCCAAAAGCGCGATGGGCTTGCGGTGCGCGCGCCCTTTTATGGCGTAAAGAGCCTCCACGGCCGCCGGGAAGCGCGGATGCGCGGCCAGTCCGTAGACGGTATCGGTCGGGATGACCGCGACGCCGCCGCGGTTCAGAATCGCGACCGCCTCCCGAAGCCCCGCCTCGTCGCTCGGCAGGAGTTTCACGCCAGACGCTCCTCAAGCAGGCTCGCGGCGAGACAGACAAGTTGACGACAGGGCCACTCGCCCTTGCGCCCCAAAAGTTCGCGGCAAACGAGCGAATGTGTGCGCGCGGCGAAAGCGTCCGCAAACTCCTTCACGCGCGGATAGACGGCAGCCTTGTCCGGCCCGTACTTGAGGCCCAACACAAGCGCCGCGGCCGAGACCGTCCCGCAGATCTCGCGGTTCCCGCCTACGCCCGCCCCCAACCCGCAGGCGATTTTGGCGGCCAGATCGGCGGACAGGCCGAAATCCTCCGCGAAAGCGCAAAACACCGCCTGGGCGCAGTTGTACCCCTGCGCATGCAACGCGCCCGCACGCTCGGCGCGCGGCGAAAACACCATTTCTTCTTGCCGGTCCATGACGCCCCTTATTATACCACACTTTCTTCCCTGCGACCATAGGGTCGATTCCCCTGT
Source organism: Verrucomicrobia bacterium UBA6354 (assembly GCA_002440145.1). Lineage (GTDB taxonomy): Bacteria > Verrucomicrobiota > Kiritimatiellia > RFP12 > UBA1067 > UBA1067. Next base: position 20,102 of record DJRS01000176.1, on the reverse strand, counting down.
CCGGGGAAAAGACGAAGCAAGGAGCCGCCGCGGGGCGACTCCTTGCGCGCGCGGACCGGGATGCGCCCGGTCCGGACGCCGTCTGGCGGACGGATCAAGCGAAGAGCCAGGTCGACAGGTACCGTTCGCCCGTGTCGGGCAAAAGCGCCACGATCGTCTTGCCGGCATAGGACGGGTCCTTCGCCAGTTTCAGCGCCGCCCAAAGCGCCGCGCCCGAGGAGATGCCCACGAGCAGACCGTCCTTCGCCGCGGCCGCGCGCGCCGTCGCGCCGGCGTTGTCCGCCGAGACCGTGATCACCTTCGTGATGAGCGCGGTGTCCAGCGTCTTCGGGACGAAGCCCGCGCCGATGCCCTGGATCTTGTGCGGGCCGGACTTGCCCTGCGAAAGGACGGGGCTGGTGTCCGGCTCGACCGCGTAGAGGGCGACGGAGGGGTTCTTCTCGCGCAGGAACTTGCCCACGCCCGAGAGGGTACCTCCCGTACCGACGCCCGCGACAAACGCGTCGACCTGGCCGTCCGCGTCCGCCCAGATTTCGGGTCCGGTCGTCTGATAGTGGCGCTCGGGGTTGGCGGGGTTCTCGAACTGCTGCAGGATGACCGCGCCTTTTTCGTTCTTGAGCTCCTCGGCCTTGGCGATCGCGCCCTTCATGCCGTTCGCGCCCGGGGTGAGGACGATTTCCGCACCGTAGGCCGCGGCGAGCTTGCGGCGTTCGATGGACATGGTGTCCGGCATCGTGAGGATGAGGTGGTAGCCCTTGACGGCGCTTACGAGCGCGAGGCCGACGCCCGTGTTGCCGCTCGTGGGCTCCACGATCGTCGCGCCCGGCTTGAGGGCGCCCGCCTTTTCGGCGGCCTCGATCATCGCGAGCGCGATGCGGTCCTTCACGCTGCCGCCCGGATTGAAGTATTCGACCTTGGCGAGCACGCGCGCGCCGCCGTGGTTGAGCTTGTTCGAGATTTCGACGAGCGGCGTATTGCCGATCTTGTCGAGAATGGTTTTTGCGATCTTTGACATTTTATTCGTTCCTTTGTTGTTTCTGTCTTTGTGGATGTTGCGTTTGCCCGGTCCGCCGGAGCGCGTCAGATGCGCGCCAGGGCCTGTTCGAGGTCGTCGATGATGTCGTCGATGTGCTCCAGTCCGATCGACAGGCGGATGAGTTCCGGCGGAAGCCCCGCCGCGCGCTGCTGCTCTTCGGTGAGCTGCGAGTGGGTGGACGAAGCCGGGTGCACCGAGAGCGACCGCGCGTCGCCGACGTTGGCGAGCTGGGTGAAGAGCTTGAGCCCGTCCACGACCGCGATGCCCTCCTTCACGCCGCCCTTGACGCCGAAGACGACCATGCCGCCGGCGCCGTTCGGCAGATACTTCTTCGCCAGTTCGTGCGAAGGGTCTCCCTCGAGACCCGGATAGCGCACCCAGGCCACTTTCGGGTGGTTCTCGAGGTACTTCGCCACGGCGAGCGCGTTTTCCGAATGGCGGATGGCGCGCAGGGGCAGAGACTCCACGCCCTGGAGGAAGATCCAGTTCGCGTCCGGCGACAGGGTCGGTCCGAGGTTGCGCAGCGGCACCGTGCGGAAGCGCGTGATGAAGGCGAGCTTGCCGGCGAGCTGCGACCAGACCGCGCCGTGGTACCCGAGGTCCGGCTCGTTGTAGAGGGAGAATTTCTTGTGGGACCAGTCGAACGTGCCCGCGTCGATCACCGCGCCGCCGATGCCCGCGCCGTGCCCGCCGATCCACTTCGAAAGCGAGTGGATGACGATGTCGGCGCCGAACTTGATCGGTTGCTCGAGAATGGGCGTCGAGAACGTCGCGTCCACCACGAGCGGCAGATTGTGCCGGTGGGCCAGTTCCGCGTACTTCTCGATGTCGGCGACGTCCAAACCGGGGTTGCCGATCGTCTCGACGTAGACGAAGCGCGTCTTGTCGTTGATCGCCGCCTCCGTCGCGGCGAAGTCGTTCACCTTGACATAGCGCGCGTGGATGTTGCTGGATTGCGGCAGGATCACGTCGAACTGCGTGTAGGTTCCGCCGTAGAGGTTGGAAGCCGACACGAACTCGTCGCCCGAGGCGGCGATGTTGAGGACGGTGAAGTAGATCGCCGCGGTGCCGGACGAGACGGTGATGGCCGCCGCGCCTCCTTCGAGCGCCGCCAGGCGCTTCTCGAGCACGTCCTCGGTCGGGTTCATCAAGCGCGCGTAAATGTTCGCCGCCTTCTTCAGCGCGAAGCGGTCGGCGCCGTCCTGGGCGTTCTTGAACTTGTAGGCCGTCGTGCGGTAGACGGGCACGCCGCACGAATCCGTCGCCGGGTCGCCGTCCCATCCCGCGTGGACCGCGAGCGTCTCGGCGTGCAGTTTCTTCGTATTGTCGCTCATGTTCATCGACTCCTTTTCTTTCAGACCCTCCTGCGGGGTCAACGCGTAATATTGTACCATATCCGCGCGGCGCGCGCCATTTGGAAATCGCCGAACGCATCCATAGGGGCGCCCTATGGACCGGCCCGTCCGCTCAGACGGCGAGCGCGGCTTCCGCCAACCGGGCGAAAACGGACACGCCCCCTCATCTGCGATCGCAGGGAACTAGACCGGCACTTCGCGGCGGAAAGGCACGGAAGCCTGCGCCCCGGGGCGCGTCACGGCGATCCCCGCGGCATTTTGGGCGAAAGCGACAGCCTCCGCGGCGGTTTTCCCCTCCGTAAGCGCCACGACGAACGCGCCGTTGAAGGTGTCGCCCGCCGCCACGCAGTCCACGGCCTTCACGGGAGCGCACGGATAAACCACCCCCTCGCACCAGCAACCCTGCGCCCCGCGCGTGACGAGGACATGCTTCACGCCCCGCGCTTTCAGCGCATCCGCCGCCTTTGCCGCGGACGCGCCATCCGTCACCGCAACGCCCGTCAGGAGTTCCGTTTCCGTCTCGTTGGGGGTTATCCAGTCTACGCACGCGAGAAGTTCCGGCGGCAGTTCCGCCGCCGGGGCCGGGTTGAGGATGACGGGGACGCCCGCCCCGTGCGCCCATTTCGCCGCGGCAAGCACGGTTGGGATGGGCGTCTCGAGCTGCATGAGAAGCGCCGCGGCGTTTTCAACCTCCTCTTTATAGGGAAGGATGTCCGCTTCGGAAAGCGTGCCGTTCGCCCCAAGCGCCACCGAAATGACGTTCTGCCCGCGTTCGTCCACCAGGATGAGGGCTACGCCCGACGCTTCGGAGGGGTCGGTTATCAGACGGGCGTCTATGCCGTTCTTCCGGAGCCGAACGGCGGTTTCGCGTCCAAACAGGTCGTTCCCGACTTTGGCGATGAAGACGCAGGCGTCCGGTTCGGCGGCGAGCCGCGCCACCGCCACCGCCTGGTTCGCGCCTTTTCCGCCCGGATTCATCAGAAACGTGCCGTCGCAGACCGTTTCGCCCGGCACGGGGATCTTCCGGCCCGTAATGACCATATCCGTGTTGGTACTGCCCAAAACAACGATCTTCTTCATGTTTTCTCAGCCTCCCGCCTTGATGATGAGGACCAGTCCGGCGACAAACAGCAGAATCATCGCGGCATTGAGCAGCGCGGACTTTCTCGGCGCGCCGGCGAACTCCTTCCAGACGAGGATGCCCCACAAAGCCGAAACGAGCGTCGCGCCCTGTCCGAGCGCATAGGAAATGGCCTTTCCCGCCGTACCCGCCGTGACGAACGAGAGGAGCGTGCCGAGCGCCCAGATCGCGCCGCCCAGCATGCCGACGAGATGCACGGGGAATCCGCCGCGGAAGAACGCCTTCACCGGCACCGGCTCCCCGGCGACCGGATGGCGCATGGCGAGCGTATTGAAGACGAAGTTCGAGGCGAAAACGCCCGCCGCGAACACGAAGAAACCCGTATACGGCGTCAACATCCCCGCCGCCGGTTCCGCCGCGCCCGTCAGGAAGGTCATATCGACGACCTTGTTCACGAGCGGCGAGAACCACGACATCAGCGCACCCGCCAGAACCGCCAGCACCAGACCCTTGCGCACGGTCCCCGCATCCGCCCCGGCTCCCGCCGCGGACTGCTTGGCGCGGAAGGCGAGCGCGTTGCAGACGATGGAAACGACAATCAGCCCGAGCCCCGTCCACAGGCAGACCGGTTCGCCCTTCCCGTCCTGCACGTAGTTCGCGACCGTCCCGCCGACAAGCGCAATCCCCACCCCGACGGGGAAGGCGACGGACATCCCCGCCACCGCAATCGCCGCCGCGAGCAGGATATTGGACGCATTGAAGACGACGCCGCCCGCGAACGGGTACCACCATTGCGGCCCGAAAGAAGTGCGGATGTTGGCGAGGAACCCCCAGCCCGACTCCGCCCCCACGCTGCCGAGCGTCAGACCCGCCAGAACGGAGAACAAGAGCAATCCAACGACGTAATCCCAATAAAAGAGTTCATACCGCCAGGTTTTGCCGGCGAGTTTCTGGGTGTTCCCCCAGCTCCCCCAGCAGAGCATCGTCACGACGCAGAGGGCAACCGCCCCGATATAATTTGCGCAATAATACATATCTACTGTCCTTTCTGTTCAATACAAGACATTACAACCCTTTGGCCTTCCGCTTCGGTTCGCGGCACATGAATTCATCCAGAATCCGGCCCACCGCCTCCGGAGACGTCTTGAACGCGACGCGTCCATGCGGCGAACCGGGGCACTCCTCCCAAATATTCGTCCCGTCCGCACCGGTCATCCGGTGCGCGCCGCGCTGCAGGCTGAAATACGGCTCCCACCCCCGAACGGCGATCAGCGCGGCGATCTCGTCCCAGCTCGGATGCCCCGCCAGCTGGTCCCAGCTCTCGCCGGGCACGACTTTCTCGCGCGGCAGCATCTTCGCCCGGAAGGCGTCCCGCACGGGATTCGCCGTACCGGGCAGTTCCGCGACCGCCCGCCCCGCATAGCAATGCCGCCCGACCGGGAAGTCCACGAAAACGATCGGCACGTCCGCCGGCCAGTTCGCGAGCGCATAGGCGCTGGACGCCGGATCGCCCGCCGCGTTGTACTCCTTCCCTTTCGGATAGTCGAAGCCCATGCAAACCCAGGTTTTCACCTTGCGCGCGACGAGCCCGCGATCCGTCCGCAAGAGATCCGCGACATTGTTGAGGAAACCGACCGAACAGAGAACGATGCTCTTGTCGGGAGCGGACGCGAGCGCCGCGCGATAGACGTCCACCGCCCAAGGCGCATTCGTCGAGACGGCATGGCGCACATACTGCGGATACTTCTCCGGCAGGCCATACCCCGCGTCGCCCGGCCCCTGCTGGCCACCCGAACGCGCACACCCGACGGGGATGCCGGACCGTCCGTACCAGCCGTTCAAAACTTCGCAGGTCGCGACGGACTTGTTGCCCTCGCCCCAGGTATTGCACCCGACCGCGGCGATTTCACAGGCGCCTTCGTCCGCCAAGGCATGCAAGATCGCCAGTGCGCCTATGTCGTCGTAGTCCGTGTACATGTCGGTGTCGAAGATGATGCGCGGCGGTTCGCCGGCCGCCCGGGCGATCACCGGCGCAAAGAGGAGCGACAGGCAAAAGACTATAGTGCTTTGCGCAAATCCCCCCAATCTTTTGGATAAAACTCTGCGGTCCTTCGTCCGGACGCCCGCAACGACCGCCCGCCGCATTCCATTGTTCCTCACGGCATCTCCTTTCCTGTCCGAGAATGCGCCCGGACGAACGTCTGCGCGCCGATCGAGGCAAGCGTCTCCTTTATCATGTCCATCGCCCCGCTCTCGCCCGCCCGCTTGCGCCAACGGCTCATCGCCGACTGGTCCGTCGGCGGCTCGTGCTCGAAGAACACGCCGCCGCAAAAGTACTGCCAGTACGGGTCCTTGCACCAGTTGTCGAGCACCTCCTGGTCGCTCAACCCGAACATGTCTTTCAGGAGCGCGAGACCGACCATCGTCCGGACGGGAATCGACGGACGCCCGTTGTCCGCGCAATAGACCGGGGCGAGTGCTTCTTCAAAACGCCCCCAGTCGAGCGCATTTCCAAGGCGGACGAGTCCATGCTCCGGGGAAACGATATCGCGAAGCATCACCTTGAAGAGATTGCCCTGAATGGGCTTCGAGGCGTCAAATTTGGTCATCATCTCCGAAGCATACCTTCATTATATTCCCGATTTTATGTTGCATAGAATACCATATTGCCAACGGGAAGTCAATGGCGCCCCTTCCCTTTCGGCTGAAACGGCTGTTTCAGCGAAATAGCCGCGCCTGAGGGGAGCCTGCACGAACGCCCGTCACAAGTCTGGCGCAATCCGCACGTATCCCGAAACGGGGACCGCGACCTCCTGCAGACCCGCCCTCAACGCCACTACGCCGCGCCGGACGCCGAACGTGTCGAATATTTCGCCCGTCGCCGGGCCTCCCGAGAGGAGGACAGCCATGCGGCGGCTCCCTGTCGCATTGAGAATGTAGATTGGGCGATCGACTTTCCCGCCGTCCGCGATCGCCGCGTCGTTGTAGACGGCGACAATGCGTTCCGCGGCCGACTCCGCCTCGATGACGGGATAGAACGCCTCGTAGTGGTGCGGACGGAACGCGCCTTTCAGCAGCGTTTCGCGATGACGGCGGGTGAAGTCGAGCCAGTGCGCAATCATCCGTTTGTGGTCCGCCGGCAGTTCACGGAGCATGACCGAGTACTGGATAACGCCGAAAACAGAAGAAAGGACGAAACGCGCGGCGTTTTCGGCGGTTTCCGCGACATTCCACTCCAACATGTCCGCGTGCACGGCCGTCTCGCCCGACGTGAGGCGCAGATTCGCGATGCGGCAGCGGTTCGCCTGAAGGTCGCCTGGGCAGTCCGTCGCCCGCAGCATGTTGCCGTACTGGCGGATGCCGGGGCCGATGTAGCACTGGCGGAACTCGATGAGGGCCTCGGGCTTCACCGCCGTCAGCCGTGCGTGGACGTCCTTCATGAGCCTGTCGATCGCCTCGGAAAGCGACTTGATGTCGCGCCCCGCGTAGTCTTCCGCGACGGCTGGATCGGGCCCGTTGAAGCCGAACGCATCGATGAAGTCGAGCTTGAGACCGTCGAGGTCCCAGTCGCGCATCGCCTTTTCGTAGACGCCGCACAGGAATTCGCGCACCTCCGGGAAGCGCGGGTCGAGGCACGAGTAGTCCGCCCAGCGCCCGTCGCGGTTCCAGAGGTACTTGCCCTTGAAACGACCATAGTTCGCGCTCTTGTAGCCGATCATCGGCACACCGTACCAAATCATGTACTTCATGCCGAGGTCGTGGACTTTCTTCACGTGCGCGGCGAAGTCGGGAAAGCGGTTCGTCGAAACCTGCCAGTCTCCGCAGTAGGAGTAGCCCCGGTTGTTGTCGTCCGTCTGCCATCCGTCGTCCACGATCACCGTCTTCATGCCGAGCCGGACAGCCTCGGCGCACTCGGCCTCGATTGCGTCTGCCGAAACGTCCTGGTGGAACGAGTACCACGCCGAGTAAAGCGGCTCGAACGCCGCCGCCGGGACGGGTGCCGGCTTCAGCGCGGCGGTCTTCGAGATCCACGCCGAGGCGTCGGCGATCGCCTCGCCGAAAAACACGTCGCGGCGATCGAACCGCAGCGCCGTCTCGTATGACCGCATCGGTGCCTCCGGCTCGCCGAAGAAGTCGATCTTCCACTCGATGCGGCATCCCTCTTCGCGAAGACCCGCGTTGAACACGACGGCCCGCTTTGCCTCCGAACACGCGACGGCGAGTCGGTTGCGGTCGTTGGCGTTAAGAAATGCGACCAGCGGCAGGCCGTAGCAGAGGCGCGAGCTGGTCGTGCAGTCCCAGTTCGCCGGCAGACCGACCCGTTCGAGCGGATACTGCACCGACCATTTGTGGTGCATGTCGACCTGCGGCACGTCGAAGAGGACGCTGAACTTCGGCGGCGGCGCGTCTTCCGCCGCCGTAAGCCGAATCCGCATCTCCTCGGTTCCGTCCGCCGAGGCGGCGTGGGAGACGGAGAACTTCCACGCCCCCGTCTCCGTGCACCGAAGCTCGACCGGCCCGACATAATAGTCTTTAAACCGCATCCTGTATTCCGCGGCACGGGAGAAGCCCGCAGCCGCCAGAACGAAAACAAGCACCGCACCAAACCGTTTCATCGTGTGACGCCTTTCAGCGGATGCTCAAGACGAATCCCGTCGAGAACCTTGCCGAAAGCCGCTTGGCTTTCATCTTGGCGGCGAAGTTCTTCTGCTGTTTTCCCGTCGCTTCGAACGAAACGCCACGGTCGATTGCATCGCCGCCCCATGTCAGCACGTCGGCAGGCCTCACATGGCTCTTGCACGCGGAAGCGTCCATGTACACCGTACCCGACGGGAATTCGACGACTCCAGGCACAAAAAGCGGTTTCACAGACGACACGTCACCCGACGAGACCAGCTTGAGAATCGCCCCGTCCTCAAAACGGATATGACGGATCTTCGGATAGTTCCCCGCCTCGTCCAGCGCGAACGACGCGCCGCTCTTGACGACGAGCGTTCCCTCGACCGTGCCCGCACCCGTCAGCGACTGGCCGGGATGAAGCACGAGGTCTGTTCCGCCGATGCCCGCAACCACGCCCTTTTCACCAAGGACAAGGTCGGCAAAGCAGGTTTCGCCACGTCCGAGGTCGGCGCGGTTCCCCACGAAGGGCGTACCGTATGCCGCGCGAAGTTCCTCGGCAAGCGCGGTCATCTGCGCCGCCGAGAACGCGACATCCTTGTAGAAGCGCAGTTCCGCAAGATCCATCGCCAGATAGCGGAAGATGTTGTTGTACTCCGTCGCGCCGAGCAGGATGCGGCTGTTCGTGAGGGCCTTGACGGGAGCCGTCGCCGCATCTCCTTCCGTGCGTTCGCCGTCCACGAGCAAGACCTGCGGCGCGGCATCCTCGCCCATCGAGACAGACCACACGACGGTGTGGAGTTCACCATCGTCGAGTCCACGCGCGGCGGAGCGCACCGTCAGCGAAACACCCCAGCCGTCGCGCGTACCGGCGGCGAGCCGCCCGACGGACGAGAACGCAAGGCCCCAGCAGTGATATTCACCGCTATTGACGAAGCCCATGCCGACGAACGGCGTCCAGTCCTGCCAGCCTTGCGTGGATACGCCCGTACCGCGTCCGTTGAACTTGACGACTGCCGCGAGGACGAGGTTCGTCGCTTTGCCGGCGGGCGTTGGCGCGTTGCCCGTGAGGAAGAGGCTGTTCGAAACGCCGTCGAACGAGACGGTCTTGTGACCCTTGACGCTGGAAATATTCGGCGGGGTCGAACCCTTCGGCAGGTCTGTCGAAGCCGTGAACGTCCACGAACCCGTGCGCGAGGTCCACGCGGAGACCGTGCCCTCGCCCGCATCCTCAGCCGACCAGACGGCGGTCGCGTCGGGAAGCGGCTCAGCTGCAACCACCTCGGCGGTCGCGGCAGAAGTCTGCGCCACCGCCGTTTTCGCCGTCCAAGTCGCCCCGTATTTTGCCGCGAGTGCGCTGCCGAGCGCATCCTGCTCCGCCACCGACAGCGCGGAGCGAATCATGGCGATCTCGCCGATGCAGCCCTTGAAGCGATGATCCGTGGCGGTCGCGAGATACCCGATGAACCCGTACATCGTGCGCAGGTTGGCGGGCGTCGCGCCTTCCGGGAATGCCAGCTCGTGCTTCGCGCCGTCCACGTTCAGCGTGCTGACGCCGCCCTTTTGCCAGGTGAAGACGACCACATGGGGCGTCCCGTCCGCGATCGACTGCTGGCTCCAGACCGTCTGGTTCGCCGGCGCGTTGCCCTGCTGACAGGTGTAGCCCGCGCCGATGCAGCCGTCCTTCCGCATGACAAGGCCCCAATCGCCCACGACGCCGGCGCCCGGATCGCTCTGCCCGACGATGCCGGCGCCATACGGCCAGTTGACCGCCTGATTGAAGTTCGCACACTCATCGGACGTCACCTGCAGAACTACGGCGACGGAAAACGCCGACTGTCCGCCCGCCGGCGTCTGCGAACCGTAATCGCCCGCCGCGAGGCCGAGGCCGTTCTGTTCGCCGTTGAAATACACCGCGCCGTGTCCGTTGAACACGCCGCTTCTGTAGGTCGGCGCGGTATCCGAACGCGTGTCCAGGGCCGAATTGACGATCCGCCCGCGCGAATACGTCCACAGCGGGGCGCCGCTCGAGGCGGACCACGCCGCGACCGCCGCCGTCGCATTCGTCGCGCAGTCGTCGGCCGCCCAGCGCGCGAAGACGGGGATGCCTTCCCCCAAGACCTCCAGACGGCCTTCCGCCACGCGCGTCTCGCCGAGATAGTCGCTTGGCGAAACGAGACGCACCGTGCCCGCGCCCGTCTTCGTGAAGCCACCCTCGCCGTAAAGCGGCGCGGCGAACGTCATCGACTTGCCCGCGTCGGCGCGGAGCGTCACGCCGCCGTCGCGGTTCGAGAGGCGCGTCGCGAGCGTATTCGTGAAGTTCCCGTACGCGGCAAGCGTACCGCCCGAAAGAACGACCTCGTAGCGTCCGCTCTCTTTGTTCCAGCCGGAGTTGAGAAGAAAGCCCCGATTGCCGAGCGTGAAGACACCGCCCGCGAGCGTGAAGCGTCCCCAGTTGTTGAAGTCCTTTCCGCATTCGCCCGACGAACCGAACGAGACGTTCGCCGCCGAAACCTCGCCGCCCGTCATCAGGAAGTCGCCCGTCGTCCAAATCGACTCGACTGGCGTATCCGCCCACTGGTCGAGCATCGTTCCCATCGGATCGTTATCCGAGAAGCGGCGAGAGATCGCGAGACCGAGGTAGCGCGGATCGGAAATCGCCATGTCCTCCGAGCCGATTGAAACCTCCCCGCCGGAAACGACAAAGCGCGGCACAGACTTTTCGCTCGAACCGAGACCGACGATGACACGCTTCGGCACGCTGAACGCGCCGCTCTCGACCGTCAGCTCGCGCGCCGCCGCCGTGTCGTAGCCGTTGCCCACGACGGTGGAGACGGCGTACTTCGAAGTACCCGACTTCTGAACGTACGAACCCTCACGCAAGACAAGTTTCGTGCCGTTGACCGCCCCCGCGTTCGTCACGGCGATGCCGTCGCCCGCAACGGTCAGGTTCGCGACCTCCACGGTCTCGGATTCCGCCACCGTGCGCGATGCGGACCAGGTCTCATCGGCGGTCCCCTCCGCGCCCGCCGTGCAAAGCGCCGTCGCGGCGCACATGCCCAATATGAGTTTATTCATAGCTAGTTCTCCTTTCCTGTGTGTTACTTTGCCAGATCGATGAATCGACTCTTCTGCGACTGGAAGTCGCACGCGCCGGGGCGCGCATCGTTCTTCCAGTCCATCGCCGGGCCGTTGTAGACCATGTCGCGCCAGACGACCTTGCCCTTGCCCGCATAGACCGTAAGCCCCGGAATCGTCTTGCAGACGTGTCCGTCGGCGATCACGACGCTCCCACCGTTCTGCCGGAAGGCGGCCGCGTCGTAGAAGCCGAACGCCTTGTTCCAGAAGTAGGAGCAGCCAAGAAGGCGCGTCTCCCAGCCCTCGACCAGAAATCCCGTGATGCCCGTGTCGGCATAGCAGTCGCGCATCAGCGTGGAGCCGGCATCCTTGCCGATCCAGAAGTTCACCGAATCCTTCAGCATCTCCGGCATCGCACCCGGCTTCGGCGGCGGGATCGGCCCGCCCCAGACGTGGCAGCGCGTGAAGCGGTTCGAGCCGCCGCGCTTCATGTGGACGCCGACCGTGTAGTCGACGACCACAATATCCGTGTAGTGCCCGTCCGAGCCCATCACGCAAAGCCCCGTGTTGCCGGCGAGCCCCCGTGTCTTGCAGAGGAAGTAGAGGTTCTCGGCGATCACCTCGCAGCCGCCGGCCTCGCCCTGCACGCGCAGACCGTAGGTCTTGCCGTTCAGGAACGTCACGTCGCGAAGCGTGTAGTGCCAAAAGCCGTCCAACGCCATGCACGAAGCCATCCCCGCGCCGTCGATGCGCCCGCCCTTCACGAACAGCCCGAAGTCGAGGCGATCGTAGGCGCGCTGCGTCGGCGCATTGTTTACCTTCAAGACGAACTCCATCGGCTCGACCGCCGCGAGCACGGCGTTCTTGTGCAGGAGAAGCGAACACATGTTCGTGACGACGAGCGTCCGCGCGATCGCGTAGCGCCCGGCGGGGATATAGAGAACGCCCGACGGCAGCGCGTCAATCGCGCGCTGGACGCGCGCCGAGTCGTCCATCTCGCCTGCCCGGCGCGAAAAAGCCGCGAGCGTCGCGTCGGCCTCCGCCGGGCACGCCGGCGCCACAGCGCCTTTCGGGCCGAAACAGTCCGATGGATTGCAGCCTGCGACGCCCAAAAGGCACGCGGCGACAAACGGCAGAGCACAACGGCGCTTCATAACGCAAGCACCACCTTCCCGCGATTTTCGCCACGCTCTAGAATTGCGTGGGCCTCGGCGACTTCCGCGATCGGAAGCACCTTGTGGATGAACGGCGCGAACCGCCGCGCCTCGAACGCGGGCCACACGTCGCGGACGAGCCCAGCAAGAATCTCCGCCTTCTCCTCCGGCGTGCGCGAACGGAGCGTCGAGCCGATGACGCGCAGGTTCTTGCGCCAGAGCAGGTTCACGTCCAGCACCGTCTCCGGTCCCGCCATCGACGCAAGAGAGATCCAGCGTCCGCGATACGGCATCGTCGCGATGCACTTGCCCATCAGAGGGCCGCCCACGGGGTCGATCGCGACGTTCGGCGGATTCGCCGCGAGAACAGACACGAGATCGTCCGTGAAGCGGTTCACCGTGACGTCCGCGCCGACTTCGCGGCAAAACGCGCCGTTTGCGTCCGAGGCGACCTGCGCGACGACTTTCGCGCCGAAAATGTGCTTCGCGAGCTGAATCGCCGCGATGCCGAGACCGCCCTCGCCGCCGTTGATGAAGAAGGTCTCCCCCTTCTTGATCTCGCCGACGAGTTTCAGGTTGAGGTAGGCGGTGGCGTAGACCTCCGGGACGCCCGCCGCCTCGGCGAACTCGAAACCCTTCGGCATCGGCATCACCATGCCCTCCGGCACGACGACCTCTTGGGCATAGCCGCCGCCACCGAGAAGTGCGCAGACCCGGTCGCCGGGACGGAAGCGTCCGTTCGGCGGAGCCTCGAGTACGATACCTGCGCACTCGAGCCCGGGCCAGAGCGGCCAGCCCTCCGGCGGCGCGTAGATGCCCTGCCGCTGCATGAGGTCGGCGCGGTTGAGCGCACACGCCTTGACGGCGATCTTCACGTCGAACCTGCCGTGGCGGACGGGGTCGGGCACATCCTGCCAAATGAAGTTTTTCTTTTCGAGACACATGGCTTTCATCGCAAACTTCCTTTCTCGTAGTCGTTATTGAAGTACTTGAAAATCGCAGGCAAGAGAATGAGCGCACCGATGAGATAGAACAACGAAAGGCTTGCGAGGCTCGCGCGCATGGAAAGCGTCTCGTTCATCCAGCCGAGCGCCACGGGGGCGAGGGAGCCGAATGCAAACGCCCAGCAGCCCGTCAGTCCCGTCACCGAACCGCGGTAGCGCGGCGCAATGCAGTCGAAGAGGGCCGGATAGTTCGCCGCCTCGTAGATGCCGATGGTCACGCCAAGGGTGGCGAGCGCCGCGCAACACGAGGTGAAATCCGTCGCCCGCGCAACCCAGAGAATAGGGGCGATGCAGAGGATGAGTCCGAGCGCGGCGACTTCGACACGGATGCGCGGATGGCGCGGGGCGAGACGGTCGCAGATTCGCGCCGTGACGAGACAACTCGCGAGTGCGCCGACGTTGAGCCAAAGGACGGCGTGGAGCGCGGCCTTCGCCGGCCCGACGCCCTCGAACGAGCGGACGAGATACATCGGCATCCAAAGTCGGATGCCCAGCGTCGCGTAGATGAAGAACCCGAACGCCGCCGCGACGAGCAGGGCCGTCGGTTTGCGGAGCAACGCGGCAAAAGCGTCCCGTGCGGAGACTCGGGTTTCCCCCTTCTGCTCCACTTCCGCCGCGTCCGCCGGCAGACCGAACCGCAGAACGACCGCCCACAGGATGCCGAAACCGCCGAGTCCCCAAAACGCCCACCGCCACACGCCTTCGCCGCGCTCGGCGAGCCCGCCCGCGAAGAGACTGCTCAGGATCACGCCGAGGTAGACGGCGGACTGGAAGACGGCCATCGCCACCGAGCGCGTCGCCGTGTGGCAGCGGGCGATGAGGGCGAACGACGGCGGCGCAATGCAACTCTGACCGAGTGCGTTGAAGATGCCGTAGAAGACGACGAGCCACGCGATACCGTCCGCGAAACCGCTCAGAAGGATGCCGAACGAGAAGAGAAGCGTCCCCGCGACAAGGACGCGCCGCCGTCCGAGCCGATCCGTCGCAAAGCCCGAACCGAGAACCGCGAGACCAAAGACAACCGAAAAGACCGTCCCGACGAGACCGAGGCCAGCATCCGTCACACCCGATGCGAGGAAGTCGAGGCGGATGCGCGGAAGCGCCGCGTTGTAAATCTGCCGCGAGCCCTGCTCGACGAAATAAACGACGAACAGCAACGCCAGCAGAATCCACGGATAGATCGGTCGCTTCATCGGTTCACTCCTTTCACCGCTCCCAGTCGAACTGCACGATGGGGAACGCACCTCCTTCGGCAAGTCGCGAGTAAACCGCCGCACACTCGGACGGCGCCTGAATCTCGTCCACAAAACCCGCAAGCGAGAGCCGTCCGTGGGCGAGGAGACGAAGAAAGGCGGACGCGTCATCGCGTGTCGTCCACCAGCCGGACGACGATTCGGCGTCGGGCCGTGCCAGCGTGTGCGCCCCGACGAGCGTCACGCCGCGCCCGTGAACCTTGTGGTAGTAGTCAATCGTGAAGTTCGGGTTGCGCGTACAGCCGAGAAGCGCGATGCGCCCGAACGGTGCAATCACGTCGAGCACGCCCGTAAGCGCCGCGCCGACACCCGTCACCTCGATGCCGACACGCGGTCCCGCGTCCACAACGCGCCCTCCCATCACGCGACGATCGGCCGGACACCACGCCTTCACATGCGCGGCGAAGCCGGGTGCGGACGGATCGAACGCGGCATCCGCCCCCAGATCGAGGGCGCGTTTGCGCTTCTCCGCGAGGGGATCCGCCGCAAGAACGGGGGCCGCCCCCGCCGCACGGAGGAGGAGGACGGCCAACTGCCCGAGCACGCCCTGCCCCATGACAATCGCGCTTTCGCCGAGTTCGAGACGGCACTTGCGGATGGCCGCGAGCGGGAAGGTGGCGATGTGCGCGAATGCCGCATCTGCGAACGACACGCCGTCCGGAATCGGATAGACCTGCGATGCGGGAAGACAGACAAACCGCGCGTGTTTCGACCAACTCAGGGCGACGCGGTCACCGACCTTCACCGTGTCCACGCCCGAACCGACGGACTCGACGACACCGCTCGAACTGTAGCCGCACTGGCGCGGCCACGTCACGCCGTCGCCCGTCGCGAAGATGCCCACGCCGCCGTCGGGCACGCCGATCAGGTTCGCCCGCTCCGTGCCGCTCGAAATGCAGCTGCGAACGAGCCGTACCCGCACTTCGCCGGGCCGGGGTTCGGGCATCGGACGGTCCACGAGTTCCGCCGTATTCGGTTTCGTAAAGATGATGTTCGGATTCGTCATGTCAGATGATTCCACAGGCTTTCAGAGTGAGTTCGTGCACGGAAAGGTCGCGGTCGTAGTCCTGGCCGTTCGGGCGTTCGCCTCGCAGAACGGCGGCGAGTTCGACGAGTTGCGGCGCATAGCGGTCGGACTGCACACCGAAGTTGACTTCATGCCGTCCCGAGGCATATCCGGCGGCTGCGTTCTTCAACGTCAACGCGAGTTTCAGCTCACCGCCGTCGAAGCGCTCGATGGGGCAGAGGTCGAGCGTGCCGTTCGTGCCGTCCACCCGCAGGCGACGGCAGAGGATGCCGCCCGGCATCCGGGAGGAAGTGCGAAGAAGGACATCCGTCCCCGCGAAGCGCAGGTATGACGCGGCGGCGGTGCGGCAACCGACAGGGTCGCCCGGCGCCGCCCCGAAGAACGGGTGCGCCTCGCGCAATTCGCCGCGCGCCATCGGCAGCACCATGTCCACAAGATGACAGCCGAGGTTGTAGAGGATGCCGCCCTTGAACGAGGCGATGTAGCCGGGGTAGTTCGGCTCGCCGTAGTCATGGTTCATGTCCGCCTCGATGAAGGCGACTTCGCCAAGCCCTCCGTCGGCGGCGAACTTCCACGCGAACTGAAGGGCCGGATTGCCGCGATACATATAACCGATCTGAAACGGCAGATTGGCGGCGCGGCACTTCTCGACGAGCGACCGGTACGGCTCCATTGCCTCGCCGCACGGCTTGTCGCAGTGGAGCGGAACGCCCTTCGCAATGAACTTCGCCGCGATTTCCATGAGGCCGGCGTTCGCCGTCTCGACAAAGACGACATCGATACCCTCCAACTCGTCGGCTTCGGACTCGGAGACGAGCCGGAGACCCGTCGTGTCGGCGACCTCGTTCAGGTGACGCGAAGCCGTCCGGGCGCGGTCGTCGACGACGGCGACGATCTCGAAGTCGTGCTGCAACTTCCTGAGCGAGGCGAGCTTGCCCGCCGCGTGTTCGTGGGTGAGACCCCAGAAGAGCGTTCGGAGCGGACGCGTCATTTCGCCTCCCCCGCACGGATGCGGTACAGGTTCGAACCGACCTCGCGCACCGACTCGACCGTCTCCCGGTAGGGCGTGTCGCAGACGTCCGTCCAGCCGACCTGCATGTTCTCTCCGTCGAAGCGTCCCGACGTCGCCTGGTCGGAGAACTGGTGCCAGTGCACCCCGACAAGGTTCGGGTGGGCGAGCGCACCGCGCACGTACTCGCCATAGACCTTGGCGCGTTCCTTCTGGTCCTTGAGGAGAATCAACCCCGGACAGAACGGCCCGCGGTCGAGTGCGCCGAAGTGGAACTCGCCGATGAGGACGGGCTTGTCCACGCCCTCCGGCAGCTTGAACCAGCTGGGATTCGGCGTGTAGATGTTGTAGCTCAGGATGTCGCAGTGCTTCGCCGCCGCACGGACGACGAAGTCCTTCGGCACGCCCGCATAGCGGCAACCGAGGTAGAGCTTGCCGGGATTGGCCCGCTTGATTTCCTCCTTGATGACGCGGTAGTAGGTCTCCGCCATCTCCGTCGCGAACGCCGCGAGATCGGCTTTCGCCCCCGTGAGATCCGCAGGCGGTGTCGTCGTGGACAGGAATCCCTCCCAATCCGCATAGGCGGTCCGCCACGCGGCGTTCAACGCGGCAATCGTCCCGTACTTCGCCTTCAGCCGCTCGACGAGGACACGTTTCGCCGTCTGGTCGGCGGGGGACTTCAGGGTGGAGACGCCGAGCGTATGCGGTTCGCCCCAGTTCTGCTCGTTGTCCACGAAGAATCCGATGCACCACGGGTCGGCGAACTCCCGATGGAAGACCTCGCTCGCCTGCCGCCGCGCCTCCGCACGGAAGGACGGATCAAACGGGTCCGCGAAATCCCACCAGCCGCCCTTGTGCCCGGCTAGCGGCTTCGAGTGGACTTCAAACCGTTCCGTGTAAGGGGTGCGATCCATCAGGCAGATACGACGGTCGGACGAGTTCGCAATCGTGTTGCACCCCCAGCTGCGCAGACGGCGGTGCGCGAGGTCCGCCCACGCCTCGAACCAGTTCTCCCCGTACTTGCGGCGGATGTTCTGCGCCGAGAAGTCGTAGGTACGCGTGAAACCGTTGCGTCCGTAGTAGGGATAGAGGAGTTCGTCCTTCGTCGTGTAGAAGAGGGCTTCGGACGAACCGGGTTCGGGCAGACGGGCGAACCACTTCGTGCGTCCGTCGAGCGGCGTGATCGCCGAACTCGGCGTGACGCGCACCGCCCCGTGGCTCCACCAGAGGTTGCCGTCGGGGTCGACGATCCACCACTTGCCGCGCCACTTCACGGTCGAGAAGCCGCCCGTCGCCGGGAACTTCGGGCCGTCCGCCCAACCGCCCCACTTGTCCCAACCGTTCGGACCGGGATGCGCCGCGAGATCCTTCGCCTCCTTCTCGCGTTGCGCGGCAAGATCCGCGTCGGAGTGGATCTTGTCGGGCCAGTCGCGGTGCTTGAACTGTCCATACTCGTCAATGAACGGGAAGAACTCCGCCGCCGACATCCGCGCGAACGCAGGCAGGCTCTCCGCCGCGATGGGCTTGCCCCGCGCGACGATGCGGCGGACGCTCCACGCCGTCGCCGCACCTGGCGCGTTCACATAGACGGCGGCCTGCGCCACCCATTTTCGGTTCAGCGTCGAGACGGGCACGTCCTCGTGGTTCCACAGGGCGACGCCCGCCGTATTCGTATTCCACAGGAGATAGGGAAGCGCCCACGTGCGGATCCCCTTCAGTTCGGACAAGATGCCGCGCCAGCCGGGAAGGTCGGGCGGAATCGGCTGCGAACGGACTTGCGTCCGCCACGGATCGACGCGAAACTTCGTGATGAAGCACCCCTTCCCGTCGGGCCGTCCGCCGGCGTTCAAGAGGCGCACCGTGCAGCGGTTCTCCCGTCCGCCGCCGACGAACTCGACGGCGATTTCGCCGTACGCCGAAAGATCCCAGGGACCTTCGACCGTGAAGCCGGGGTAGCCGCCCGCGGTTTTCGTGCGCACCGTCAGCATGTCCGGCTTCCAGTCCAGCGTCGCGCCGTCCTGCGCGGCAATGCTTTCGCGCGGCGTCGTCGCCGCGTCGAAAAGCGTCAGTTCGTCCGCTCCCGCCGTGGCATCGTGCAAAACAGCAATCAAGACCGTTCCCAAAAGTATTCTTTTCATGTCTATATTGTACCATACCTGTGCCGGAAATTGCTTGCGTTCCCGGCAAGATTTTCGTACATCCCAAGCAAACATCTGCACATGAACCCCGTTTTTTGATATAATAATCCCATGAATGCCACCTCTCCAACCTTCCGCGTATTGGTCGTCTCGCCCCTCTCCACCGACGCCGGGCGCAAAAAGCTCAATGGCATCCACCGCTTCTTGAGCGAAGGATACGACTGGGAAATCGAACTTGTCCGCAACGAAACCGCCTTTACGGCGGACTTGCTGCGCGGGGCCGAACGGAAATACGACGGCGTCTTCATCGGCTGGGCCGAATCGCCCGACATCTGCCGCGTGCATGCGGACCTGGCCATCCCGTCCGTCTTTTTCGACAGCGACGCCGCGCCAGCCGTCTTGTCGCGCAACCCTTCCGCCGTATTTGTCCATGACGACGCGCGGGCCATCGCACGGACCGCGGCGCGGCACTTCGTCTCCCAAGGTCGGTGCGTCGCCTACGGTTACGTCCCCACACGCCAGGACGTCTTCTGGTCGTCGGCCCGCGGGTCGGCCTTCCGGACGGAAATGCGACGCCGCGGCGCCCGTGTGGAGATTTTCGACCACACGCACGGTACGCGGCTGGAAGACTGGCTCGTCGCGCTGCCGAAGCCGGCGGGCGTCTTCTGCGCCTTCGACGATCGCGCGGCGGACGTCCTTCTGGCCTGCCGCCGCGCCAAGCTCGCCGTGCCGGACGATGTCGCCGTGCTCGGCGTCAACAACGACGAGGTCATCTGCGAACACACGCGTCCGCGGCTTTCCAGCGTGGCCGTCGACTTCACCGAACAAGGTCGCCGCGCCGCGCGCGAACTTCACGCGCTCATGCTGCACCGGCGACCGGCGCCGCGCAACTTCGAACTCGCCGTCGGCGCGGCGGATGTCTGCGAACGCGCTTCGACGCGATGCGAATCGACGGCTGGCGCACTCGTGCAGCGCGCCCTCGCCTATATAGAGGAGAACGCTCCCAAAGGAATCTCGCCGGCGGATGTCACGCGACATGTCCGCGTCTCGCGGCGGTTGCTGGACCTGCGCTTTCGCGAAGTGACCGGCACGACATTGCAGAACGCTATCCGCACACGCCGCCTGGACCGCGTGAAACAGTTGCTCGCGACCACCCGCCGATCCATCGGCGAAATCGCCCTTGACTGCGGCTACGTGGACGCCAACTACCTCAAAAACCAGTTTCGACGCGCTTTCGGCGTCTCCATGCGCGACTGGCGAAGGCAAAACGGACAATAAAGAGAGTCAAACACCATTCCGCTCGCGGACTTTTCGCGCCGCGGCGGTTCCCGCAGCGCGTCTGTCGCCGGC
>DJRS01000012.1:4941-5166 GCA_002440145.1 Verrucomicrobia bacterium UBA6354 | reverse complement strand
CCGTTCCGGCGCAACGGTCTGGCCCGACCGCCGGTCGCGCGGAGCGGGGGGCGCAAAGGACGCGGATTTTTGGTATAATATAGGGATGAAATTCGAAGAAACTGTTTTCGGCCAGTTGGAGCCGGCTTTGCAGAAAGCCGTCCACGAGGCCGGTTACGCGAAACCGACGCCTATCCAGGAACAGGCGATTCCGTATCTTTTGAAAGGGCGCGATCTGATCGGATG
>DJRS01000012.1:4674-4838 GCA_002440145.1 Verrucomicrobia bacterium UBA6354 | reverse complement strand
TTGATTCTTTCGCCGACGCGCGAACTCGCCGCGCAGACCGCGGCGAACGTGAAGGTCTACTCCAAATACGCCAATCTGCCGTTTGCGTGCATTTTCGGCGGCGTTTCGCAGTTCGGGCAGGTCAAGGACATCAAGAAGGGCGCCGAGACGGTCATCGCCTGCCC
>DJRS01000012.1:0-4610 GCA_002440145.1 Verrucomicrobia bacterium UBA6354 | reverse complement strand
TGCTTGACATGGGCTTTCTGCCGGATATCAAGCGGATTATCTCCAAATTGCCCAAAGCGCGGCAGTCTTTGTTCTTTTCCGCGACTTTCTCGCCGCAGATCGCGAAACTTGCCGCGGAACTGGTGGACGACCCGGTCAAAATCGAAATCTCCCCCGAAAAGCCGACGGTGGAGAAGATCAACCAGAAGGTGATGTTCGTCGAAAAGGCGCAGAAAGACGCGCTTCTTGTCCATTTGCTCGAGGAGCATCCCGAATGGGACCGCGTCATCGTGTTCACCAAGATGCGCCATGGCGCCGATCGGGTGAACAAGAAGCTCATGCGCGCGAATATCGCCGCGGCGGCCATCCACTCCGACAAGACCCAGGGACAGCGTACGCGTGCGCTGGAAGGCTTCCGCCAAGGGAAGGTTCGTGTGCTGGTGGCGACGGACATCGCCAGCCGCGGCATTGACGTGCCGGACGTGAAATGCGTCATAAACATGGAACTTCCGCTTGAAACGGAGAGTTATGTGCACCGTATCGGGCGTACGGCGCGTGCGGGCGAATCGGGCGCGGCCATCAGTTTCGTCACCGCGGCGGAGCGTGCGCAACTCAAGGCGGTCGAGCGCTTTATCCGCAAGAGCATTCCTGTCGACCGGGACCACCCCTACCACAGCGAAACGGGCGAGCAGGCCGGCGGCAAGGCGCAGGAGGGGCTCCCCCAGGCGCCATGGGTGCATCCAGCCAACCGCAACCGCACGAACCGCAAGCGGAACAGCCGGGTTTCGTTCCTCGGACGGCGGCAAAGCGACTTTCGCAAGCGTCCGCCCAATCCCTGAAGCGCGGGCGTACGGAGGAGAACCGGGCCGTTCGTCGGACACGGCGGCCCACCCTTGTTCGCCAGAGCGAACCGGGGATTTCGGAGGAACGGGTGAACCTCATGCCCATTAGCGGCGTTTCCTCTGTCATATGAGACGACAATTGTGCTTCTGGGCGGTGGGTTTCGCCGCGTATGCGGGTTTGGCGGATGCGGTCCACACGAACGCGGTGGCGGACCTCGGCACCGTCATGGTGGAGGGTGCCGCGCTCTCGAAATACCGTCCCCAAACGGTAAACGGCGGTACGTTTACGGATGTTCCGCCCGAGAAGTTGCCGGTTGTCGTGGATACTTTGACGGAGGATTTCATCCGGGAGCACAATCCGACCGACCTGCATGACCTTTTGCGGTACGTCCCGGGCATCGAAACCGGCGGAAAATCCCTCCTTATCCGCCAGCCCGGCACGTTTTCCATCCGCGGGTTCGGCGGAACGGAACCGACGTTCGATGGAGTGCTCCCGATCGGGCGCGGCGCGGGGCTGTTCATGGATCCGTTTTTGATGGAACGCGTGGAAATCGTGAAGGGGCCCATCGGCGCATTGGGCGGGGGCCAGGGCGCGGCGCAGAACGCCGCAGGCGCGGGCGGGTCGGTCAACATGTACCTCAAAAGCGCGACGACGGCACGTGACGAGACGAATCTGCAGGGGAATCTGTCCATCGGGCGCCATACCCGCCGCGAACGCGGCATGGCGGATGTCAACCAGGCCTTTCTGGACGGGAAAGCCGCGGTGCGCGTCTTGGCGACGGCCGACTATTATACGCCCACTTACATAAAGGAGGGGTCGCAGAAGGGGGCGCGTCCGCGGGAATCGTTTGCGGTGGCGCCGAGTTTCGTATTCGAGCCGAACGATGCTGTGCGGTTCGGCATGAAGACGCTCTTTCAATATACGGACCAGCCGAGCTACATCGGCGTGCCGGTCTGGCATGGGCGTCCCGGTGGCGGCTATGGCTGGTACGAATCCTCGTGCCGTCCGGGCGACCGCTCCACCTACCGGAGTTTCATGCTCAATCCGTGGGTGGACTGGCAGGTTACGGACGACTGGCTGCTGAAATTCGGCGCGGCGATGTTGGTATCTTCGTGGGAGCAGACCACGCGCGAACCGTATGCGGCGATGGGCGGGGCCGAATTCAACCGCTTCTGCGAGACGGGACTGTGGTTTCCGGCGCACAATATAGGGGACGGACGCTACACCACGACGCAGTTCTCGGAAAGTTCCAGTCTCAGCCGCAACTACAACACGTTTGTGCGTTCCATTTACACGAAAGAACTGGGCGGGGGCGTGACCAACAGCTTCGTCTCCCAGGCGGACGCCAACTATCGCGAAGCGGGTGGCGGATTCGGCACGCCCACGACGCGTTATGGCGCACTTTTCCAGGATTCCGTCTCGTGGCGGTGGTTCACGCTCCTCGGGGGCATCCGCTACGACCATTTCGAACAGCAGTCCTATACCGCCTGCAATTACAATCGCGCGGGCGTCTTCACGGGCACGACGCGCTATTGGCACCAGACGGCGGACGCCGTTTCGCCGCGGGCGGGGTTGTCCGTCCAGCCGCTCGAGTGGCTGGTCCTCTTCGGGAACTATTCCCAGACGCGCACGCCGACGCTCGGTTACCGCAATGCGGACGGCTCCACGCCCGACAGCCCCTGGATCGCCGAACAGTACGAGGCGGGCGTGCGCGTTTCGCCCGTCGACCGGCTCTGGTTGACGGTCTCGGCCTACCGAATCGAGCAGGAGAACGTGCCGGAAGCCGATACGGCGACCGGCTTCTACACCTACGACGGACGCAACCGCTCGCAGGGCGCGGAACTCTCGTTGACCGGCGATATTGCCGACAATTGGACGATTATGGCCATGTACGCCTATACGCAGTACAAGGACCGTTCTATCGCACCCGGACAGAAAGGGCGCGATTTCGAGCGCTACCCCGCCCATGCGTTCTCGCTGAACACGTCCTATCGCATAGCGGAAGGCCCCCTCGCGGATATTGTGCTTGGCGCGGGCTACCGGTTTCGTTCCATGAGTTATGCGACCGTGCGCGGCAAATTCCAGAACGGGAATCTGCGTTTCAATCCGTCCCATCTCGTGGACGTCAGCGCGGCGGTTCCGCTGACGAAGTTCGGCGGACCGGAGAACTGGATGTTGACTCTGGGCGTGCGCAACCTTCTGGGCGAGAAGTATTTCGAGTCGGCGCGGCATTTTTACGAGTGTTTGGCGGGTGAGCCCAGCACATTCGAAATCGGCGTGCGGGCGCGGTTCTAGGTTCCAATCGGAAGGAGAGATCCTATGCAAGCTTTGAATGCAGTCGATATTGTCAAGAAATATGGCGAAAGAACCGTATTGGACAGGTTTTCGCTGACTTTGGAGCCGGGCGGCTTCGAAGCCTTGATGGGGCCGTCCGGCGCGGGGAAGTCCACGTTCCTGCATCTCGCCGCCGGGCTGATCGCCGCGGATTCCGGCAGTATCTCCGTCGGGGGCGTCCCGGTCACGGATCTCTCGGATTCCGCCGCGGCCAAGTTCCGCCGGCGGCATATCGGGGTGGTTTTCCAGGATTTCAATCTGCTGGAAGACAAGACGGTGCGGGAAAACATCGTTCTGCCGCTCAAATTGGACCACGCGTCCGTCGACATGCCGCGATTTTGGCGTCTTTCGGACATTTTGGGGCTGTCGGACAAACTTGACCGGCTACCTGCTGCGCTTTCGGGCGGTGAACGCCAACGCGTGGCCATCGCCCGGGCTCTTCTGCCCGAGCCGGACATCGTCCTCGCCGACGAGCCGACGGGCAATCTGGATACGCGCGCGGCCAAAGGCATCTGTGGGCTTTTGCGGCGACTGAACACTTTAGGGAAAAGCGCCATCCTTGTGGTGACGCACGATCCCGTCGTAGCCGCCGCAACGCAAAAGGTGAACTTCCTCAAGGACGGACGTCTCGCCGCAAGCTGTCCGACCGAAGGCGATCCTGTACGCGTTTCCCGCCTCTATCTGGAGACCTGCTCGTGAAAGCGCGGCATGTTTGCGCCGTTCTTGGGCTCGCGATCGCCGCGGGAACCGTCGTCTTCATGCGCGCGCTGGTGGCGTCCAACGATGCCCAGGCGGAAACTGTGGCCACGCGGCTCCTCCAGACCGTGCCCGTCGAGCCGTCCGCCCGGACAATGCGCGCGACGCTGGACTTCCGCCCGGACGGACGCGTTTTGCAGGGGCCGCCGCTCCGGGCGACATTCGCGACCGCGGCGGATCTGGCTCCTTCCGGCGAAGTGGCGGTGACGCGTGCGCTCTTCTCCCAGCGGCGTCTGGAGACGCCCCCCGTCGGGACCACCCTGACCTTTTTGGGGCGAAAAGGGGCGTACCGACTCAAATTGGCGAAAATAATCGAGTGGGACCGTCCCTTGCGGGGCTACCCCAACGCCTTTGTTTCACCCGAAACCGCCGCGGCGATCGGAGAGGAATGGACGCCCTATGTGCCGCAAACCGCCGCGGAACTCGCCCCGGGCTTCCGGAGCGACGCGGGACGCAACTTCGACCGGGCGCGCGGACTCCTCCTCTGGGCGGCGGCTTTGACGGCGCTCTGTCTTCTTGTCAATACGCTTTTTCTGTCGGTGGAAGCGAAACGGCGCGATTATGCCATTCTGCGCGTCTTGGGTTTGACGCGCGGCGGACTCGTGCGAAAGGTTTGGGCGGAAGCGTTCAAACTTTCCTTGATCGGGTATGTTGTCGGGGCTGCCGGGGCGTCCGCGGCGGTTTGGGCATACACGGCA
>DJRS01000097.1 GCA_002440145.1 Verrucomicrobia bacterium UBA6354 | reverse complement strand
GAGGCCAACTACGGGCTCGCGTCCATCTACAGGACCGACCACCCCGAAAACAAGACGGGCTGGCCCGTCATCAAAAACAAGCCGGGGATGAAGGCCTACCAGACGTTGGCGCGGCTGCTGCCGTCCGGCGCAAAGGTCGTCCTGCGCCAACAAAAGGGCGTCTACTACGCACGGTGGGAGAACAAGGCGACGGGTGAACATCTCGCGGCCGTCTGGGCGCCGTACGGCAAGGGCACGGTGCGGTTCGCGGCGAAGCCCGTTGCGGCGCATTCCATCTTCGGCAAGCCGCTGAAGCTGCGCGACACCTATCCTGTCGGGCCGGCGGTCCTCTACCTCGCCTTCGCGCAGGTGCCCGAACTGGCGGAAGTCGACCTGAAGGAGTAAGCGGCCATGCGGAACGGAATCGTCATCACCCTCGCCGGACTGGCGTGCGCGCTGGAATGTGCCGCATCGGCGGGAACCGTCGAGTCCCGGCCTGGGTATAACGCCTGGCCCATGTTGGCGGCATCGTCCAACCGACTGGTGTGCGTGTACAGCCGCGGCAGGGACCACAGCTACATCCACGGCGAGCGCGACGCCTGGGCGCGGCGTTCGACGGACGGCGGCCGCACGTGGTCGGCCCCCGTGGCGGTGGCCGACAGCCCCGACGTGGCGGAAGTGCCGACGGGGAAGGGGCTGGACCGCACGGGCGCGATGCTGTTCTGGATCCGCGCGTGGGGTCCGGCGGGATGCCGCCACGACCTCTGGCGGACGGTCGACGGCCTTGCGTTCGAGCGGATCGCCCGTCCCGCGCTCGACCCCGTGCCGATGCAGATCACGGACATCGTCCGCCTGGGCGACCGGCTCTTCTGCCTGTGGTTCGCGTGCGACTACGGCCCCGGCGGCCGCGGCAGCTGGGGGACGCTCGTCAGCGCGGACGAAGGCCGCACGTGGCGGCAGACGACGGTCGAAGCGGATTTGCCGAACGGCGAGACCCCGACGGAGCCTTCCGTCGTCGTCCTGCCCGGCAACCGCCTGCTGGCCATCGCCCGGTGCGAGGATACGGATTCGCCGGACGCGCGGCAGTTCCAGCTGACCTCCGGGGACGGCGGGCAGACCTGGACGCGCCGGCGCACGAACATCGGCGACATCTTCAAGTCGACACCGTCGCTCGTCTACGATCCGGCGACAGGCCGCATCTACAACTATTATTACGAGCGCGGCAAACGCCGCGCCAAGCGGCGGACGGCCGCGGCGGACCGCGTCTTCGCGAACCCGAAAGGCTGGCCCGCCCCGGAGGTCGTCGCCCGCGGTTCGGAGAAACGTCCGTGGGATGCCGGGAACGTGAACGCGGCGGACGGCGGTGACGTCCACTACCTGGCCTTTTACAGCGGCGACGAGAAGAATACGTCCGTGACGGTGCGGGCGGTCCCGTCCGCTTCGCCCGTGCGGTGGATGACGGTCGTCAGGCCGTTGCCGGGCGAGAAGTGGTGGGGCGGCGTTCTGCAGCGCGGCGGGGAGATGCCCTACGGCAATACGCCGCGTCCGATCGACTTGAATTGGGAAGTGGGCGTGACCGCCCCGTTCCTCGTGTCGAGCGCGGGCCGCTACGTGTGGAGCGACCGTCCGTTCACCTATGTGTTCACGAACGACGTCCTTGCCGTCTCGTCCGGGACGGAGAAAGTCGAGCCGGTCGTGGCGGGGACGACCCTGCGCGAGGCGTATCTCGCCGCAAGCGCGAAGCACTTCCCGTTCAACGGCAAGACGCCGGCCGAACTTCTCTTCACGAAGCCCCAGTGGAACAACTGGATCGAAATCGCGATTCAGGGCATGAACCAGGCGAGCGTCGATGCCTACACCGAAGCCGTCGCGCGGAGTGGCTTCCCGTGCGGCGTCTACATCATGGACGGCGGCTGGCTTTCGCACAGCGGAAGCTACCGGTTCCATGCGCCCGACTTCCCCGACCCGAAGGGGATGTTTCGCCGCATCCGCGAGAAGGGGTGGAAGTCGATGATCTGGACGGCGGCATTCGTGAGCCCCGACAGCCGCGAATACAAGCTGCTGCGCCACGGGAAGGGCTACCGGATCACGGGCAAGGACGTGCTCGCCTACGACAAGTCGCGTCCGGGGCGCCATGCGGGGGTCGAGTGGTGGTGGAGCGGCATCAGCTGCGTGTGGGATCTCACCTACGGCCCCGGATGGGACGACTACGTGCAGACGCTCCAGCGCTTCGCGTCCGAGTACGGCATCGATGGCTTCAAGTGGGACGCGGGCGAGGCGGGCTCGATGGAACGGACGCTCCGCTTTCACGATTCCGACAAGCGCGCCGTCGACTGGGTGCACGAGTACGTGCGCATCGGCGCGGAGAAGTTCCCCTACAACGAGTACCGCGTCGGCTTCTGCACGGGCGGTATGCCCGTCATGCAGCGGTTGCCCGACGTCCACCACCGCTGGGACAACATCCAGCGCGTGAGCGGCATGGTGCAGGCGGCGGGGCTTCTCGGTTCGCCCTATGTCGTGGCGGACATGGTGGGCGGCGGCGAGGCGACGACCTACCGGCCCGGCGGTTTCTTCTCCGAGAAACTCTTCGTCCGTTCGTGCGCACTCGCCGCGCTCCACCCGATGATGCAGTTCTCCGCCGCGCCGTGGCGGTATCTCTCGCCCGAGAACGTCGAGATCTGCCGCGCGTTTGCGAACCTGCACGTCGCCTTCGCGCCGTACATCCTGGAACTCGCGCACCATGCCGCGCAGACGGGCGAGCCGATTGTCCGAACGATGGAATACGAATTTCCGCATACGGGCTTCGCGAAGCCGATGACGCAGTTTATGCTGGGTCCGAAGTGGCTTGTCGCGCCCGTCACGGCGGAGGACGACACCGTAACCGTGGAACTGCCGGCAGGACGCTGGAGGGACGACCTCGGCGTCGAGCACATCGGACCGAAAACGCTCACGCTCCGTGATGTGCCGCTTGACCGCCTGCCGCGCTACGAACGTGGAGACAACCCCACAGAATAACAGGAGGAAATGACCATGATAGCAGAAAAACATTGTGTTGCGGTGCGCGGGACCTTGCTGGCGGGCGCTCTGCTCCTGACGGCGGGCGCACCGTCCCTCGCGGCGGATGCGCCGAAGGCCAAACCAGCGGAGACGTTCCGCATCACGCCGTCCGGCATCCCGAACCGGGGTCTGACGTTCGTCGACTACCGTCCGTCGCGGCGGAGCGGGCACATGGGGCACGCGCTGGCGGAGTATGCGCGCGACTCCATCCTGGCGTTTTACTCCAATACGTCGGGCAGCCTCAACCACGGGCACACGGGCTACGGCTGGATGGAATACCGCCGTTCGACGGACGGCGGGCGGACATGGAATCAGCCCAAGGTCCTCGACTACTCGTACCAGAGTTTCATCGACGGGCAGTTCACCATCAGCGCCGAGAAGGCGGTCGTGACGGACAAGGGGACGGTCGTCCTCTTCTGTTGCCGCAATTCGACGCTGAGGGGGTGGGAGCCGTATCTCGAGCCGACGGCCCTGCGCTCGACGGACGCGGGGGAGACCTGGTCGGAGCCGATTCCCGTGTCGCGCGAGAAGGGGCGCATCTACGACGCGCGGTTCAGGGACGGTGTCATTTACGTGCTCGAGTTCTGCAACGGGACAGCCCGGTGGTGCGGCAACAAGCCCGAACACCTCTACCGTCTTTACGTGAGCACCGACGACGGCGCGACATTCAAGGAGCGCGGCATCGTCCCCTTCGAGACAACGCTGGACCGCGCCTACGGATTCCTCACCTGGCTTCCCGACGGCCGCCTGATGGCCGCCTGCTACAACGTCAAGGACGAGTACAACCTGGACTGCATCGTCTCGGACGACAGGGGCGTGACGTGGGGGAAGCCTTTCAAGAGCTTCTGCGCCAAACGCATCCGCAATCCCCAGGTCTTCCGGCTGGGCGGCACGTACTTCCTGCACGGGCGGTCGGGCAACGAGACGCGCGAACTTCCCTTCAACTTTGTGCTCTATTCGTCGCCCGACGGCATCCACTGGGACGAAGGGCGGTATCTCAGCGTGCCGGACGATGGCGAATGGGGGAACTACTCCTATTATTCCAACAACTGCGTGCTGGGGCGCTTCGGTGGCAAGCCGCGCGCCCTCATCCAGGCCTCCGTCCCGTATGACGAGGCGCGCGAGAACGTGGCGCACTGGTGGATCGACCCGCAGCCGGACAACAAGTGAATGCAAGAAACCAAATAAGGACCATACAAATGGGAAAACCAGACGAGAAGAGACGAATGAATCAACTGTGGATGGCCGCGGTCGCGGCGTTCTGCATGGGGGCGACCGCGTTCGCGGATGCGTGAGACACCGTGCGCCTGCGCGGGCGGACGCTGGAGGACAAGGTGTTTTACGCCCCGGACGAGAAGATGTCCTTCGAACTCAAGCTGACCGACGCGGGGCAGGTGACGAACAGGGAGTATTTCATCAAGTGGACGCGCACGGGCGACGACGGCAAGCGCGAAGAGGGGCAGGCCCCGGCGTTCGCGGATTCGCCGCTCGTCGTGGAAACGACCCTCTCGACCCCCGGCTTCGTGCGCATTTACGCCAAGATCGTCGGCAAGGACGGCAAGCCGCACAAGAACAGGTATGGGACGATTGACTTCGACGGTGGCGCGGGCGTTCAGCCCGAGAAACTGCAGGGCGTGCCCGAACCGGCGGACTTCGACGCATTCTGGGCGAAGCAGAAGGCGCGTCTCGCGGCGATGCCGATGACGGTCGTCCGCAAGGAAATCCCGTGCAAGAAGGGCCGCGTGTACGCCGTGGAGATCTCCTGCCCGAGCGTCCGCCCCGTGACGGGCTACCTGCGGATGCCGGCGGACGCCTCCGCCGAGAAGCGGTATCCGTGCCATCTCGAGACCCATGGCTACAGCTACGATCCGTGCCATCCGCATTGGCCGCCGCAAGAGGCCGAGGACGGCAAAATCACGCTGAACATCAACGCCCACGGCATGCGTCTGCCGGTGTTCGGCGGGGACGAGGCCTATTACCGTGCGCTCGAATGGGAGATCAGCAGCGGCCGCGTCGGCTACGCATTCGACTCCAACCAGAACAAGGACCCCGAGATCGCCTACTTCAACGGCATGGCCCTGCGTGTGATGCGCGCGCTTGAATACCTCAAGTCGCTGCCCGAATGGAATGGAAAGGACCTCATCGCCCAGGGCGGCAGCCAGGGCGGGATGCAGACCATCTGGGCCGCGGCGCTCGATCCGCAGGTGACGCGGGCGGAGGCGACGGTTCCGTGGTGCTGCGACATCGGCGGCACGGAATTCGGCCGCAACCGGGGTGACGAGTACATCGGCTGGGTGCCGGCGCTCGGCTACTACGACCCCGTGAACATGGCGCGGCGCATCTCAAAGACCTGCCAGACCGTCATTCCGCGCGCGGGTCTGGGGGACTACGTGTGCCCGCCGAGCGGTGTCGCCATCCTCTACAACAACATCCCCGGCCCGAAGAAAATCACCTGGGTGCAGGGTTCGACCCACGGCTGGGCTCCGCCGCAACCGAACCAGACCTACACCTACAGCGCCAACGGCGCGGAATAAGCGAAGACCAGGGAACGCAGAGGAGAAAGGATAGGTCAAGATATGGACACCAACCGAATCGTACGCGGATTCGCCGCGGTCGCGGCGCTCTGCGCGGCCGCCCCGGCCCGGGCGGGGGAGTTCACCTCCGCGCTGGTCGGGCGCGTCACCTACACCGACACGCCCGGCTGGTCCGTCGCGGTCGAGAAGAAATCGCCGGCGGCGGGCGTGGAGGAGTGGCGGTTCTCCTTCGCCGCGGACAAGCCGTCCGACCCGCCCAAGACGACGATCGAATGCGCGCTTCCGCTGAACGACGCGGTGGGCCGCTGGACGACGGGGGCGGGCCTTTTCAAGAAACTCCCGCCCAACTGGGCCGGTGGCTTCAGCTCGACGCTGTATTCGCAGGCCCCGGTCATCGCCTATTTCTCCGATTCGAACGAGAACCGCGGCGTCGTCGCCTGTTCGGAGGCCCTCCGCCGCGTCAACTTCGAGATGGGAATCGTCGAGGAGACCGCGCAGTCGAGCTGCAAGGTGAGCCTGTTCTCCGAGCCCGAGCCGCCGCTGTGCGCCTATGAGGTCAGCCTCAGGATCGACCTCCGCCCGGTCTTCTACGCGGACGCCCTGCGCGAGGCGTTCGCGTGGTACGGGACGATGCCGGACTGCAAGCCCGTGGCGGTCCCCGCCGCGGCGTTCGACCCGCTCTACTCCTTCTGGTATTCCTACCACCAGGAGGTGACGGCCCCGTCGGTCGAAAAGGAATGCGCCGCCGCCGCCCCCTACGGCATGAAGACGATCATCGTCGACGACGGCTGGCAGACGGACGACACCAACCGCGGCTATTCCTACTGCGGCGACTGGCAGGTTTCGACGAACCGCTTCCCCGACTTCGCCGCGCACGTGCGGAAAGTCCACGGTCTGGGGATGAAGTACATGATCTGGTACGGCGTGCCGATGATCGGCTTCAACAGCCGGAACCACGAACGCTTCAAGGGCAAGTACCTCTGGAGCGACAGCGGCCGCTGGTCGGACTTCTCCTGCCTCGACCCGCGCTTCCCGGAGGTGCGCGAGTTCCTGATCGGGAACTACGAGCACGCGCTCCGTGTCTGGGGGGTGGACGGCCTCAAGCTCGACTTCATCGACTGCTTCGGCTTCCGCGGCGAAGACCCGGCGGTGAAGGAGAACTACGCCGGACGCGACATCAAGTCCCTCCCCGAGGCGATCGACCGCCTGATGACGGACGTCAACAAGCGCCTCGCGGCGATCAAGCCTGACGTGCTGATCGAGTTTCGCCAGTCCTACGTCGGGCCGGCCATCCGCAAGTACGGCAACATGTTCCGCGCCGGCGACTGCCCCATGGACGCGCTCGTCAACCGGGTGTGCACGCTCGACCTGCGCCTGTCGTCCGGGAACGCCGCGGTGCATTCGGACATGCTGATGTGGAACGCGAAGGGGACGCCCGAAACGATGTCCAAGCAGTTCTGGAGCATCCTCTTCGCCGTGCCGCAGATCTCGATGCGGCTGGAGGAGATCCCCGAATCCCATCGCGCCAAGTTGCGCAAGATGCTGGACTTCTGGCTGGCGCACCGCGACACGCTCATGAAGGGCGAACTGCGCCCGATGCGCCCCGACCTGAACTATCCGATCGTCTACGCCCACGGCAAGGGCGAGCAGATCGTTGCCGTGTACGACCGCGGGTAGGTCGTGGATGTCGACCGCACGCGCGGCGAAAAGGTGTTCGTCGTGAACGCGACGGACGCCGGAACGCTCGTCGTCCGCGAGGACGGTCGGGTGCGCGAGGTGAAGATCGCGCCGTGCTCCGCCGCGCAGCTCGATTGACGCGCGTCAACATACGATGCAATTTGCACAAGAGAGGAGAAAAGAGAAGATGAAGAAGTTGCCGATGGCCGGTTTCGCCGCGTTCGCGGCGTTCTGCGTGGGTTTCGCCGCGTTCGCGGGGGATCTGGACGCCGTTTTCATGCGGGGCCGCACGCTGGAGGACAAGGTGTTTTACGCCCCCGGCGAGAAGATGACCTTCGAACTGCGCCTGACGGACGCGGAGAACCTGCCGGAAGACGTCTGGTTCATCAAGTGGACCCGCACGGGCGACGACGGCAAGCGCGAGGAGGGGAAGTCCCCCGCTTCCGCGGCAAAGCCGCTCGTCCTCGCGACCTCCCTTGACAGGCCGGGCTTCGTGCGCATCTACGCCGAACTCGTGGACAGGGACGGCAAGGCCTACCGCAGGGACGAGACGAAGTACAGGCACGAAGCCGGACTGATCTTCTTCGACGGCGGCGCGGGCGTTCAGCCCGAGAAGCTGCAGGGCGTCCCCGAACCGGCGGACTTCGACGCGTTCTGGGCGAAGCAGAAGGCGCGTCTTGCGGCGATGCCGATGACGGTCGTCCGCAAGGAACTGCCGTGCAAGAAGGGCCGCGTGTACGCCGTGGAGATTTCCTGCCCGAGCGTCCGCCCCGTGACGGGCTACCTGCGCATGCCGGCCGACGCGTCCGCGGCGAAGCGTTATCCGTGCCACCTCTGGACGCACGGCTACGGCTACAGTCCCCACGAGCCTCCGCAGGATGCCGCGGACGACAAGATCGTCCTCGAGATCAACGCCCACGGCATGCGCCTCGCGGCGTTCGGCGCGGACGAGGCCTACCACAAGGCGCTTGCCTGGGAAATCCGCAGCGGCGGCATGGGCTACGCCTTCGACCCCAAGCAGAACGGCGATCCCGAGATCGCCTACTTCAACGGCATGGCCCTGCGCGTGATGCGCGCGCTCGAGTACCTCAAGTCGCTGCCGGAGTGGAACGGACGGGATCTCGTCGCCGAAGGCACCAGCCAGGGCGGGATGCAGACCATCTGGGCTGCGGCGCTCGATCCGCAGGTGACGCGGGCGGAGGCGACGGTTCCGTGGTGCTGCGACATCGGCGGCACGGAATTCGGCCGCAACCGGGGTGACGAGTACATCGGCTGGGTGCCGGCGCTCGGCTACTACGACCCCGTGAACATGGCGCGGCGCATCTCCAAATCCTGCCTGACGGTCATCCCGCGCGCGGGACTGGGGGACTACGTGTGCCCGCCGAGCGGTGTCGCCATCCTCTACAACAACATCCCCGGCCCGAAGAAGATAACTTGGCTGCAGGGTTCGACCCACGGCTGGATTCCGCCGTACCCGAGCCAGTCCTTCACCTGCCGCGCCAACGGCGCGGAATAGAGGAGCGGCCCAGGGGAGGACTCTTTCCGGCAGATCCTCTTTATTCGCTCTGCACGGTTAGGAGTCTCGCGCAGAGGAACGCAGGGACGCAGAGATAAACTCCGACGAGAAACAAAAGGCAGCGCAGGTTCCGCTTCCGGCCTGTCCCTGTTTCCCGTTTCGGGAGAGGTGCGTTCGGCCCGGCTCGCGGCTTATTGTCCGGCTGCTCGCGGACGGCGACCCCCTCGTCCATGGGCTGCACCCCCTCTTGCTTATGGACGACGCCCGCCTCGTCCATGGACTGCCCCCCCCCCTAGCTTATGGACTGCGACCGCCTCGTCCACGGACGGCGACCCCTCTAGATTACAAGCGGCGCCCGCCTCGTCCATGGACTGCGCCACCCCTTGTCCGCATGG
>DJRS01000158.1 GCA_002440145.1 Verrucomicrobia bacterium UBA6354 | reverse complement strand
GCGTGAGATAAATTTAACCGTGCAGAAAATGTAGAGGGGCACGTCCTACCCGTCCTACTCGTCCCGTTCTGCCGCCCGCGCGGCATTAACCGTGCAGTGCCAAATTTTCCGGTTTTGCTTTCTGCACGACAGGAATGAATTTCCAAGGGATTTTCGCGGCGATTTTTGGTATAATATACGGAACTTGTCCGGGCAGGCGGCGGGGCGTCCGGGGCGGATGGCCTCTGCGCGTGCGCTTGCATCCGGCAAACGGCAAAATAGTCAGCAAAATAGTCATATGAAAGCGAAAAGAGCGATAATTTGGACGCTTGCGCTTGTTGTGGGCGCGGCATTGGGGAGTCTGGGCATAGGCGGACTCGACAGGTTCATGGATTTTGTGGCCGCGGCGTATACGCGCGCCTTCCAGTTCGTCGCGGTGCCGACGGTGGCACTGGCGATTTTGACGGCGCTGGCTTCGCTGGGCGGCGGCAAGAAGATGGGGCGGGTGTTCTTCCGGACGCTTTCCTATACGGTGTTCACGTCCTTTGTCGCGGCGCTTGTCGGTCTGGGGCTGTACCTCCTCATCAAGCCGGGCGAACTTTCCGCCGACGTGATCGCGTCCGTATCGGATGCGGCGAAAGGGACGGTTTCGCGTCTGGCCGAGACGCCGGACACGGTCTACGGCCACATCCTGAACGCGATTCCGAACAACCTCGTCAATCCGTTCCTGACGGGGAATGTGTTGCCGATCGTGCTCATCTCGGCGTGCATCGGCATCGCCATCGCCGTTCTGGGCCGCACGAGCGAGAACGTGCGCCTTTTGCACCGGGCGCTCAACGGGCTGCAGGAGATATTCTTCGGGCTCATCAAAGGGCTCATCTGGGCGCTTCCCGCGGGCATCGTCGCGTTTGCCGCGCAGCTCGCCGCGCAGATGTCCGCCGGCGTGGTGGTCGGTTCCGTCGGCAAGTACGTGCTCGTGGTGCTGGGCGGGAATCTCGTCCAGTTCTTCGTCGTCCTGCCGCTCATCTGCTGTCTGCGCGGCGTGAACGGCTACCGGGTCATGCGCGAGATGACGCCGGCGTTGCTGATGGCGCTCTTCACGAAGAGTTCCGCGGCGACCTTGCCGGTGACGATCGCCACGGCCGAGAAGAACATGAAGGCGAAACCGTGGATCGCCCGGTTCATCCTGCCGCTCTGCTGCACGATCAACATGAATGGATGCGCGGCGTTCATCCTCGTCACCTCGCTGTACGTCATGCAGAATTCGCCGGAATGCGGCATCGCCCTCACCCTGCCGACGATGCTGGTCTGGTGCGTCGTGGCGGTCGTCTGCGCGATCGGCAACGCGGGCGTCCCGATGGGGTGCTACTTCCTCACGCTCTCCCTGATGGCGGGCGTCGGCGGGAATCTCATGATTCTGGGCGTCATCCTGCCGATCTACACGATCATCGACATGATCGAGACGGCGGAAAACGTGTGGTCCGACTGCTGCATCTGCGCGATCGTCGACAAATCCACCCCCGAGACGGAGGCGTAAGGCCATGGCCAAACAAAACGCACGGTTCAAGGCGGTCGTTTTGGCGGGCGGAAGCGGCGAACGCTTCTGGCCGCTGTCCACGCCGGAGAAGCCCAAGCAATTCCTCAACGTTTTCGGCGGGGCGAGCCTTTTGCGCCAGAGCGTGTGGCGGCTGGAGGCGATGGCGTCCGCGGAAGACGTGTTCGTCGTCACTTCCGGAAAACACGTGGCCCTGACGCGGCAGGAGCTGCCGGAAGTCCCCGCCGCGCACATCGTGGGCGAACCCTGCCGGCGCGATACCGGCGCGGCGATTGCGCTGGGGACGGGCCTTGCCGGGACGAGCGACGCGGACGTCATAGGCTTTTTCGCGAGCGACCACTTGATCGGCGACGAAAAGGCGTTCGGCAAGACTGTGCGCCAGGCCATCCGCCTGGCGGAGAAGAAGGACGCGATCGTGGTCATCGGCATCCCGCCCACCGCGCCTTCCTCGGCGTTCGGCTACGTGGACCCGAAAACCGGACGTTTTGTGGAAAAGCCCGCGAAAGCGCAGGCGCAGGGCTATCTGCGGAAAGGTTACCTGTGGAATGCGGGGCTTTTCATCGCCCGCGCGGGCGTGTTCCGTGCGGCGATCCGGGCCACCGCCCCCGTTTTGGCGCCTCTGGCCGAACCCCTCCCGCGGACGGATGCGGAACTCGCGAAGATCTACGATCCGCTCCCCCGGATTTCGTTCGACTACGCCGTCATGGAGAAGATACCCAACGTGGCGGTCGTCCGCGGCGATTTCGGGTGGGACGACGTCGGCGGCTTCCAGGCGTTCGACAAGTATTTCCCGCACGACGGCAGCGGGAACGTCTGCGAAGGACCGTGCCGGAAGGTGGACGCCGCGGGCAATATCTGCGTGGTGCGGGGAGCCCCCGTCGCGCTTTTGGGGGTGTCCAACCTCGTGGTGGTCACGACCCCGCAGGGCGTGCTCGTCGCCGACAAAGGCCGTTTGGCGGAAATGAAGAAGCTTTTCCAGGCTCCCAGGTGACAGCGTGAGAAGAAAGTACAAAGTCCGCATCGCCTACGACGGCACCGCCTACTCCGGCTGGCAAATGCAGGAGAACGCGCTGGGCATCCAGCAGGTCGTCGAGGAGGCGCTCGCCTGGCTGGATCAGGGGCCCGTGCGGATCTACGGCAGTTCCCGGACGGATGCGGGCGTGCACGCGAAGGGGTTTGTCGCGCACTTCCATCTGACGAAGCCCATCCCGCCGAAGAACGTCGTGCGCGCCCTCAATGCGCGGCTGCCGGAATCCATCCGCATTTTGCGCGCCGCCTATGCCGCGGAGCGGTTCGACGCGCGGCTTTCGGCGAAGGGCAAGGAATACCGCTATCAACTGTACCAGGCGGAAATCGAACCGCCGGATCTCGTGCCCTATTGGGCCTACTGCCACCGCGCGCTGGACCTCGAGGCCATGCGCCGCGCCGCGTCCTATTTCGTCGGGCGGCACGATTTCGTGTCTTTCGCGGCGAATCCGAACCGGGTGCTGGAGTCGACGGTGCGGACGGTATTCTCCTTCGAGGTGAAGAAGAGGGGGCCGCGCTACACGTTCATCGTGCGCGGGGACGGGTTCCTGTACAAGCAGGTGCGGTCCATGGTGGGGTTCCTCGTGAGCGTGGGGCGCGGACGCGAAAAGCCCGAAGCCGTCCGTGAACTTTTGGAGGCCCGTGCGCCGCGGACGGCGCGCGTCGAGACGGCTCCTGCGCGCGGCCTTTTTCTCTGGAAAGTCTTTTATAGGGATATCAAATAACCATGCTTTACCATCTCTCGGCGTTTCTACAGCATTACTGGGGGCCTTTCCGCCTGTTGCAGTCCCACGCGCTCCTGTTGGCGGGTGGCGCCTTTT
>DJRS01000087.1:11914-16788 GCA_002440145.1 Verrucomicrobia bacterium UBA6354 | reverse complement strand
CGTGCCGCGCGGCTGGAGTGGACGTTCACGCCGGAGGCGGACATGGAACTGGCCGAGATGGGCGTCACGGTCAACCTCCGCTGCGGCGACCTGAAGGGCGGGAAAGTCGTCCTGGACGGCCGCGAACTGCCGCTGCCGTCCGATCCGCCGGCGCGGGCCAGGATCGGGTATGCCATGGCGCGGACGGTTCGGCTGGTTGACGCGGCCGGCAAGGTGTGCGCGGCACTGACGTTCGACGACCCTCAAGGCGTGCTGGTGCAGGATAACCGCGTCTGGGGAAACGAGAACTTTTCTCTTCGCTTTGCCGTACCGCACGAGCAGCCCTTCGTGAAAGGGCGCACATACGTGCAGGCGTTCGTTTACGAAGCCGCGTGCCCGTTCGATCTGAAGCGTCCGGATCCCGTGACGGTCCGTGCCGGTGCGGACTGGATTCCGCTTGCTCCGGCCGGCGACATTGTCCCGGGAAGCGCGTTGGACTTCTCGCGGATCCGGGGGACGGACTGCCCGGCCGGGAAATACGGGCGCGTTGTTGCGAAAGGCGCGACATTTGAGTTTGAGAACCTGCCGGGCGTTCCGCAGCGCTTTTACGGCGTGAACCTGTGCGACGAGGCGAACACGCCCCCGACCTATGAGGAGGCGCGGCGGTTCGCGGCCCGGCTCCGCAAGCTCGGCTACAACGCGGTCCGGTTCCACCATCATGAGAGTATTCTCGTCCGGAATACGGGCGACCCGTCCGGAACGGTCCTGAATCCCGAAATGCAGCGGCGCTTCGATGGTCTTGTCGCGGCGTGCGTGGAGAACGGTCTCTACATGACGACCGACCTTTACGTCTCGCGCCGTCCCATAGCCTGGCGCGCAATCGGAATCGCCCGCGAGGGAAATCTTGACACGCTGGCGGCAAAGGCGTACCTTCTGGTGCATGAGGGCATGCAGTCCAACCTCTTCGCGTTTGTTCGCAACTGGCTGGGGCACGTGAACCCCTATACGGGACGGCGGCTGGCGGAGGAACCGGCGCTCGGTTGGATCTCGCTCGTGAACGAGGCCGCGCAGGGCGAACATGTCGAATACCTTTCGCGGCAGGAACCTTGGGTCACGGCCTGGAAGAGGTGGCTTCGCGAGAAGAAGACGCGCGACCCGGCCCGTTATGGCGGAATCGACGAGGCGTTTCCCGTGTCCGCCGACGGTTCGAAGGGGCTCAAGGCGCAGGCGTACATCCTGTTCCTGCAAGAGACCGAAAGCGCCTTTGCGGACAGGATGAAGAGGTTCTTGCGCGAGGACTTGAACTGTCGGGCGCTTGTGACGAACCTGAACGGCGTCTGGTTCCCCGTCGCGTATCAGCAGTGCAAGGAGGCGGACTATGATTTCGTGGACGAGCACTTCTATGTGGATCACCCGGACTTCCTGGAGCGGGGCTGGGAACTGCCCTCGCGCTGTCCGAACGTGAACCCGCTCGCGAACGACAGCCTGGGCGTTCAGGGCGTGGTGCATCGCCGCGTCCTGGACCGTCCGTTCACCTGCTCGGAATACAACTACTCGGCTCCGGGCCGGTTTCGCGGCGTCGGCGGCATCGCGACCGGTGCGCTGGCCGCGCTGCAGGGCTGGAGCGGTCTCTGGCGGTTCGCCTGGAGCCACGACTTGACGGGCGTCGTCTCGCCGGAGAGAAAGGCGCTGAACTACTTCGACATGAGCGGCGACCCGTTGGGGCTCGCCTCCGAGCGCGCGTCGATCTGCCTCTTCCTGCGCCGCGATCTGCCGGAGCTGGACAGGACATACGCCGTCAACCTGCCCCGCGCGCTCATGCGTACGCCCAATCCCGAATTCGGGAAGGGAACGTCCACGTCGTTCACGTGGGCCGGCTGGTACGCAAAGCTCGGCACGCAGCTGGGCGAGAAGGCTCCGGCCGGGACGGTCGCGGCGGGGACTTATCCGGAAATCAGGACGAAGCCGCGCGGGAAGGTCTTTGCCGACCTGGGCCTTGCCCAGACCGGGGACGGCGACGGTTTCCCGCGCGCAGCCGGTGGCGCTGTCGGCGTGAACCGCGCGACAGGCGCCTTTACGATCGCGACGCCCCGAACCTGCGGCGGATTCGCGGAATGCGGCGTGATCGAGACCGAGGCGTTCACGGCCGAGCTGCGCGACGCGCCGGCGACCGTGTGGGCGAGTTCGCTGGACGGCGCGCCCTTGGCGGAAAGCTCCCGCATTCTCGTCACGCACCTGACGGACGTGCAGAATTCGGAGACGGCCTACGCCGACGCCGAGCTGCGCGTGCTGCTGGACTGGGGGCGTCTGCCGCACCTGATGCGGAACGGGCGCGCGGCGTGCCGCCTGCGCGTGGCCGACGGGGACTGGACGGTCTATGCGCTCAATGCCGACGGGTCGCACCGTTTCGTCGTGCCGAGCGCCGTCGAGAAGGGGCGGCTGTCCTTCGAGGCAAAGGTCGACGCCGACCCCACGGCCGCCTCCTATCTCTATGAACTCGTGCGCAACCATTGATCGTATGACGAAATTTGAACGTGTGTTGTCGATTGCCGTTCTGCCTCTGTGGGGGCTTGGCGTGCACGCCCTTGCGGCGGATGCGGAAGACCTGCGCCTGCGCGTGGCGTACGACGGGACGAACGGCGGCGTGAAGGCGATCGTCCTCGCCGGCGACACGAACGGCATGAACTGGGCGGAGGGCACGGGAACCTGGGGGACGATCCGCTGCCACTCGTCCGAGTACGTCTGGTCGGAGCATCGCGACCTCTTCTTCAACCCGCCGCTCCTGCGGCTCGTCTCGTTCGCCGAGACGAACGGCACGGCGGTCGCGCGCTACACGGACGATCGGGGACTGCTGGCGACGGTGACACGACGCGCATCGGGCGGCGAGCTGGACGAGCGCTACGAGTTCGAGAACACGGCCTACGCCCCCCGGTACTTCCTGAAGGGGCACTTGGGCATCCTCGCGACTTTCAACGACTCCTACGATTCCGCCGGCGTTTGCAACCGCCTGCGTTGCCATGCGCACGTCCACGCGCTCGGCACGAACGCCTACGTGCACGCGCTGCGGATGTCGCCCGGCGCGCCGGAGCTGGTCCTGCGGATGACGGAGGGGGCGCTTGACGGCTATTCGGTGCGCCGCATCAAGGAAGAATGGTCGAACGACCGGGGCGACATCGTCCTCCATCCGGCGCCGTTCACGCTGAAGCGCGGCGAGCGCCGGGCGTTCGCGTGGCGGGTCTCCGCCGTCGCGGAGGGGACGTTCGAGCCGCCGGTCCGCGTCCGCTACGAGACGTGCTATCCGGGGGAGACGTTCGAGGTCACCGGCGCGGCGGGCGTCCGGCGGATCCCGGCGGACGTGCCGGGCGAGAAGGTCGTCGACGGCGTCCGGCTGAATGTTCTGCCTTGCGGACGGGACGAGCTCGTCGCGCGGTGCGTGCGGCACATCGTCCGCAAGCAGCAGTGTCTCGACCAGGAGAGTCCGCTCTACGGGGCGTTCCTCATCTACGACGGCACGACGGGACGGCAGTATTTCGACAACCGGTTCAGCGACCACAACGCCTGCCGCGAACGGCTCGGCATGGGGCTTTTGGTCGCGCGGTGGCTCCAGACGCACGACGACCGTGAGGTGCGGGAGGCGTTCGACCGCTACGAGGCGTTCGTCTTCCGCGAATTCGTCGACCGGGACACGGGAATGTCCTACAACACGATCGGGAAAGACCCGTCGGTTCGGCGGCTCTACAATGCGCCGAACTGCGCACTCCTCATGCTTGAGCTTTACCGGCTGCGCAAGGACGTCTCCTACCTTCGCACGGCGGTCAAGGTGCTTCTGGAGTACTACGGGGCCGGCGGCTGGAAGTTCTACGCCAACGGGGCGCTCGCGACGGCACGCACGATCGCGGCGGCGCGCAGGGAGGGCATCGACGCGGCGGAGCTCGCCCGGCAGTACCGGCGGCAGATCGACCGCATTTTGGCGAACGACATCGAATATCCGCCGCACGAGGTGAAGTTCGAGCAGACGATCGTGACGCCGGCGGTGGCGTTGCTGGCCCAGTACGGACTGTTCGTGGAGCGCGACCCGAAGGTGCTGGACGGTCTCCGCCGGCAGCTGGAGATGCTCGTGCGGTTCGACGGCGACCAGCCGGACTGGCGCAGCGGCGGCGTGCCGATCCGGCATTGGGACGGATTCTGGTTCGGGGGCAAGCGCTTGTACGGCGACACGTTGCACTACCATGCGGGGCTGTCGGGGAACTGTTATGCGCTCGCCTGGCGCGTTCTCGGCGACGAGCGTTGGCTGGAGCGCGCGCGCCGGTGCTTCAGGAACTGCCTGGGGTTGTTCCGTGCGGATGGCTTCGGCACGGCGGCATGGTACCTGCCGGTGACGGTGACGCTGATCGACAGGGAAAACAACGACCTTTCCTATGCCATGCCCGCCGAGGGGCCAGACCCCTGGAACAACGACCAGTACATGGTTCTGTATGTCATGCTTTGCGCGCTGGATCTGATCGAGTGACGCCCGCGATGGTCGGGAACCCACTCAAGGCGGAAGGAGGCTGCGCGACGGCGGCGTGAACCTGCGCACCAAGCGCGCGGACTTCTGCGATTTCAACTTGGCGTACGACGTGCGCGTGCCGAAAGGCTCCAATTCGGGCGTGTGTCTGCGCGGACGCCACGAGGGCCTGCCGACTTGGGATTTAGCCTGACGTCTCCGTTGATTCGCGTCAAAACGATCCAACCGCCACTCCTTCTCTTGCCGATACCCGATGTCGGGCCGGGTCGGCGACCGTGTTTCGGACAGGGAGGATCGGTCTCCGCGAAGGGCGCCCCCCCTCGTCCGCGGACGGCGACCCCCTATCTCCGCGAAGGTCGACCCCCCATCTTCGCGAAGGTCGACCCCC
>DJRS01000087.1:11652-11869 GCA_002440145.1 Verrucomicrobia bacterium UBA6354 | reverse complement strand
CCCCCCATCTCCACGGACGACGCCCCCCTCGTCCACGGAGAAGGCGGGAGGGGCTCCGCGAGGGGTGTCGACGGCCCCCGCAGAGCCTTTGGAAGTTGCTCTATATATAAGGAGTAGGGGAAGTGGGTTCTGAGCAGCCGAAAGGATAAGGGAGGGGGCAACGTCTCTCCGTCCGACCCGTCAGACGGCTGCACGGCATCACGAACAGACGGAATTC
>DJRS01000087.1:367-11593 GCA_002440145.1 Verrucomicrobia bacterium UBA6354 | reverse complement strand
ATGAGAAAAAATTCTCATGGGCACGAGAACGGGGCGCCTGCAGACAGGAAATCGCCCGTTAGTTTGATCTTTCTGCCGAAATCAAACGCTAAACATGTAGATATCTCGTGAAAACGGGACCGCCCGGGTCTGACATCCCCGTTTCGCCCGCTTTGTGCGGCCGAGAGGGGGTCAAAACGCCCCGAAGCGGGATACCGGTTTCCATTGCGGGTTCTAGCCTTCCGTTTCCTCAACCGATCCCTCTCCTTTTTCGCTCTCGCTCTCCACCCATCGGGGCATCCTGTCCCGGGTGTTTCACGACAGGGTACGCTTTTCCCATAAAATACCCTATTGCCGTGAAGCGTCGGATTTGGTATAATATCATCTAATCTTCGCAGGAAGAGGGTCGCGATACGGGCGAGTATATCCCGTCGCGTCGTGACCGTCGAGCCACGCTCGCGGTCATGAATGCCGCGAGCGCCTTCTTTTTGTGTGGAGGACTGCGTCGAGACCCAATCGCGCGCGGGATCGCCTCTAAAGGGGTCCCCGGCGGCTACACCGGGTGGTGACCGCCGATAGCACGATCGTCGAGGCGCAGGTCGAATGAACTAAGTAAGGAACAAAGGTAAAAATGCAACAGCAAAGAGTTCGCATCCGCCTGCAGGCATACGATCACCGTGTGCTGGATCAGGCCGTCGGTGGCATCATCGACACGGCCCGGGGCACGGGTGCGCAGGTCGTGGGGCCCATCCCGCTGCCGACGCGTATCGAACGTTTCACGGTGAACCGTTCGCCGAACGTCGACAAGAAGTCCATGGATCAGTTCGAGATGCGCACGCACAAGCGCCTGCTCGACATCGTCAACCCGACCGCCCAGACGATCGATGAGCTCAAGAAGCTCAATCTGCCGGCTGGCGTGGACATCACGATCAAGGTCTGAGGAGGTCTGCGATGGAAGGTTTGATTGGCAAGAAGATTGGCATGACCCAGGTCTACGACGCGGACGGCGTGCGCACGTGCGTGACGGTCGTCGAGGTCGGTCCCTGTCCGGTCGTGCAGCTCAAGACGCCCGAGAACGACGGCTACAGCGCCGCGCAGCTCGGCTACGGCGCGCAGAAGGCGCAGCGTCTGGCGAAGGCCCAGCAGAAGCATTTTGAAAAGGCGGGCGTCGAGACGCTCAAGGTCCTCCGCGAATTCGCGCTGGACGCGGGCGAGGAAGTCAAGGTCGGCGACAAGATCACGGTCGCGAACTTCGAAGGCGTCAAGTACGTGGACATCACGGGCGTGACGAAGGGCAAGGGCTTCGCGGGCGTTCTCAAGCGCTACAACTTCGCGGGCGGCAACATGACGCACGGCGGCCACTCCAAGCGCCGCACGGGCGGTCTGGCGGCGCGCGATCTCCCGGGCTGGATTGAAAAGGGCAAGAAGATGCCGGGCCACATGGGCGACGTGAACCGCAAGGCGATGAATCTCGAGGTCGTCGCGGTGCGTCCCGAGGACAATGCGCTCCTCGTCAAGGGCTCGATTCCCGGCGCGCGCAACGGCATCGTGATCGTGCGCAAGTCCCTCAAGAACAATGTGATCGCGGCGAAAGCGCAGAAGGGGGCCAAGTAATCATGAAGAAGATTGACGTCACGATTGAAGAGTCGCAGTTGACGCTCGACAAGGGCGCGCAGGCGGTCAAGGACGCGATTACGGCCATCCGCAACTGGATGCGCGCGGGCACGGCCTCGACGAAGGGCAAGGGCGAAGTCGCCGGCTCGAACAAGAAGCCGTGGAAGCAGAAGGGCACGGGCAACGCGCGTGCGGGCTTCCGCCAGTCGCCGGTCTGGCGCGGCGGCGGCGTGGCGCACGGCCCCAAGCCGCGCGTCTACGACCAGAAGGTCAACAAGAAGGTCATGAAGCTCGCGTTCGCGCGTGCGTTCTCCGACAAGTTCAAGGCGGGCGACGTGATCGTCGTGGACGCGTTCTCGTTCGAGGCGCCCAAGACGAAGCTCATGGCGGGCTTCCTCAAGGAGCTCGGCGTCGACCGCACGGCGATCATCGTCCAGAAGGAAGTCGACGAGACGACGCTTCTGGCCACGAGCAACCTGCCCCGCATCGACTATTCGACGGCCGCGGCGCTTGACGTGTATTCCCTCATGGTCGCGCGCAAGGTTGTTTGCGACAAGGCCGCATTCGACGCGCTCGTCGAGCGTATCGCCAAGTAAGGAGCAGTCATGACGAACGATGAAGTCATCAAGAAGGTTCTGATCACG
Organism: Verrucomicrobia bacterium UBA6354; assembly: GCA_002440145.1. Taxonomy (GTDB): domain Bacteria; phylum Verrucomicrobiota; class Kiritimatiellia; order RFP12; family UBA1067; genus UBA1067. The sequence goes on along the minus strand of DJRS01000087.1, from coordinate 9,356 downwards.
GAGAAGGGCTCGCGCCTTTCGGTCGAGAACCGCTATGTGCTGGAAGTCGCGGCGGATGCGCGCAAGCCCCAGATCGCCACGGCGGTCGAGGCCAAGTTCGGCGTGCACGTCCTCGCGGTCCGCACGGTCAACACCAAGGGCGGGATCCGCTACATCCGCGGCACGCGCCGCGCGGTGACGGAACCGACTGTCAAGAAAGCGTATGTCACCGTCAAGGCCGGCGAGCGCATCGAACAGGTCTAAGGAGTATCTCAATGGGACTTAAAACATTCAAAGCCCGTTCGTGCGGCATGCGTTTCCGCGTGGCCAGCACGCGCGAGGAAATCACCGCGAAGAAGCCGGTGAAGAGCCTGACGAAAGCCGTCCGCAAGACGGCCGGCCGCAACAACCAGGGCCGCATCACGACGCGCCACCACGGCGGCGGCGTGAAGCAGCGCCTGAGGATCGTCGATTTCAAGCGCGTCAAGGTCGACGTGCCGGCGACGGTCAAGGAGATCGAGTACGATCCGACCCGCAGCGCGAACCTCGCGCTCATCGAGTACGCGGACGGCGTGAAGAGCTACATTCTCGCGCCGGAAGGTCTCAAGGTCGGCATGACGGTCGTGAACGGCCCGAAGGCCGAAGCCACGGTCGGCAACTGCCTGCCGCTCTCCCAGATTCCGCTCGGGCTGATGGTCCACGCCATCGAGCTCGTCCCGGGCCAGGGCGCGAAGGTCGGGCGTTCGGCCGGCAACGCGTGCCAGATCATGGCGCGCGACGGCGGCACGGTCACGCTCAAGATGCCTTCGGGCGAAGTGCGCATCTTCAACGGCCGCTGCCTGGCGTGCGTCGGCTCGGTCGGCAACAAGGATTGGGGTTCGATCCACCTCGGCAAGGCCGGCCGCAAGCGCCACCTCGGCATCCGTCCGACGGTCCGCGGCGTGGCGATGAACCCTGTCGACCACCCGATGGGCGGCGGCGAAGGCCGTACGTCCGGCGGCAGCGATCCGCGCTCCCCGTGGGGCCAGCTGGCGAAGGGCGGCAAGACCCGTTCGCGCCGCAAAGCATCCAACAAAGTCATTGTCAAGAGGAGGAAATAATCCATGGCACGTTCTCTCAAGAAGGGACCTTATGTCGAGGAGAGCCTCCTCCGCAAGGTCGAGAAGGCGCAGGCCGGCAACAAGAAGCAGCCGATCAAGACGTGGAGCCGTCGCTCGATGGTTCTGCCCGAGTTCGTCGGTTTGACGTTCGCCATTCACAACGGACGGCAGCACATGCCGATCTTCATCACGGAAAACATGGTCGGCCACCGGCTGGGCGAGTTCGCTCCGACGCGCACGTTCAAGGCGCACGGCAACTCGGCGGCCAAGGTCGAGAAGAAGTAAGGGAGCCGAGAACAAATGGAAGTCATCGCTCTAACCCGCAACGCGCGCATGTCGGCCGCCAAAGGCCGTCCGATCGCGCGCGCCTGTCAGGGACTTAAGGCGGCCGATGCATTGAAGGTCGTCGAGTTCTCGCCGAAGAAGGCCGCGGAAATCATCCGCAAGACGCTTTTGTCGGCCATCGCCAACGCGAAGAACAACAACGGTGTCGCCGATGCGGCGAACCTCACGGTCAAGCTGTGCGTTTTCGACGAGTCCGTTCGCATGCGCCGCTACTGGCCCACGGCCCGCGGTTCGGCGCACCCGATCGCGCGTCGCCTGTGCCACTGCAAGATCGTGCTGACCGATGCCAAGAAGGAGTCGAAATAATGGGACAGAAAGTCAATCCCGTCGGTTTTCGCGTCGGCGTCAATCACGCCTGGGGCAGCCGCTGGTACGCGAACAAGAAGAACTTCGGCGCGTTTCTCGTCGAGGACCAGAAGATTCGCGAATTCCTCAAGAAGAAGCTCGTCGAGGCGGGTCTTTCCAAGATCTTCATCGAGCGTTTCGCCAATCGCGTGCGCGTGACGCTTCTGTCGGCGCGTCCGGGCGTCATTCTCGGCCGCAAGGGCGGGGACGTGGACGCCATCCGCGCCGAACTCGAGAAGATGACCGGCAAGGAAGTCTACATCGAGATCAAGGAAGTGCAGGGCGCGGATGCGGATGCGCAGCTCGTCGCCGAGTCGATCGCCCAGCAGCTCGAACGCCGCATCGCGCTCAAGCGCGCGATGAAGCGCGCGATGAAGGTCGCGATGGACATGGGCGTCGACGGCATCAAGGTCCGCGCGGGCGGCCGCATCAACGGCGCGGAAATCGCGCGCGTCGAGTGGTCGCGCGAGGGCAAGGTGCCGCTGCACACGCTGCGCGCGAACATCGACTACGGTTTCGCCGAGGCGAATACGACGGCCGGCAAGATCGGTCTCAAGGTTTGGATTTGCAAGAAGGAAGGTTTCCAGGCTCGTCCGCAGCGCGGCGAACGTCGTGGCGACCGTGAAGGAGGTAAGCGCCATGCCGCTCATGCCTAAGAGAGTCAAGTACCGCAAGGTTTCAAAGGGCAACCGTTCGGGCTACGCCACGAGCGGCACGGAGCTCGCGTACGGCGAGTTCGGCCTCAAGGCGCTTACGCGCGGTTTGCTGACGGCGACCCAGATCGAGGCCTGCCGCGTGGCGATCAACCGCGAAATGAAGCGCAAGGGCAAGTTGTGGATCCGCGTGTTCCCCGACAAGCCCGTCACGCGCAAGCCTATCGAAGTGCGCATGGGCGGAGGAAAGGGCAACCCTGAATTCTGGGCGGCCGTCATCCTCCCCGGCAAGGTGCTCTTCGAAGTCGGCGGCGTCAACGAGGAAACCGCGAAGGAGTGTCTCCGTCTCGCGGCGACCAAGATCGGCATTCACACTAAGTTTATCACCCGCGCAGGAGTTAAGATCTGATGAGCACGGAAAATACAAATCGCGGCACCCGCAAGATTCGCAAGGGCGTTGTCGCGTCCAAGATGGGTGCGAAGAGCGTGGTCGTCACGGTCGGCTACCGCGAACGCCACCCCGTTTACGGCAAGGTCATCGAGCGCGTGAAGAAGTATCACGTGCACGACGAGGCCGATACCGCCAAGGTCGGTGACACCGTCACCATTATGGAAACGCGTCCGCTCTCGGCCACCAAGCGCTGGCGCATCGTCAAGTAAGGGGAATTTCGATGTTACAGGAACTCTCTAATCTCGTCGTTGCGGACAACACAGGCGCCAAGCGCGCGATGTGCTTCCGCATTCTCAAGCAGCGCAAGGAGTACGCGCACCTGGGCGACGTCATCCGCGTCGCGATCAAAGAGGCCACGCCCACGAGCTCGATCAAGAAGGGCTCGGTCGCGACGGCCGTGATCATCCGCACGGGCAACCCGATCCGCCGCGAGGACGGTTCGACGGTGCATTTCGACCAGAATGCGTGCGTTCTCGTCGACTCGAAGATGAACCCCATCGGGACCCGCGTGTTCGGGCCTGTGGCGCGCGAACTTCGCGACAAGAACTACATGAAGATTCTGTCCATGGCCCCGGAAGTGGTCTAAGGCGAAGGAGCATACAAATGGCACTTTCCAGAATAAAGAAGAACGATACGGTCATCGTGATTTCCGGCACTTCCGCCGGGAAGACGGGCACCGTGCTCCGCGTCGACCCGAAGAAGGCGGTCGCGGTTGTCGGCGGCGTCAACGTGCACAAGAAGGCCGTGCGCCGCACGGAAAAGCAGGCGGGCGGCATCATCGAGAAGGAACTCCCGATCCGTCTCTGCAAGCTTATGCCGTACGATGCGGAAAAGAAGGCCGGCACGCGCGTGAAGGCCGGCGAAAAGGACGGCAAGAAGGCGCGTGTCGCTCTCAAGAGCGGCAAGGCTCTCTAAGCAAGGAATTGACAAATGGCAAGACTTAAAGACGAATATGCGAGCCGGATGGTTCCCGAACTTGAAAAGAAGTTCGGCACGACCAACAAGATGCTCGTTCCGCGCCTCCAGAAGATCGTGATCAACATGGGCTTCGGCATTGTCTCGAAGGACGAGCAGAAACAGCTCGTGGACGATCTGGCGGCGATTACGGGGCAGAAGCCCCAGCTCTGCCCCGCGAAGAAGTCGATTTCGAACTTCAAACTGCGCGAGGGCATGGTCATCGGCGCGAAGGTCACTTTGCGCGGCGACCGCATGTGGGAGTTCGCCGACCGCTTGATTTCGGCGGCGCTTCCGCGCATCCGCGACTTCCGCGGCGTTTCCAACCGCGGGTTCGATGGTCGGGGCAACTATACGCTCGGCGTCAAAGAGCATACGATTTTCCCCGAACTCGTCGTGGAAGGTTCCGCGCATAGCGGCATGGACATCACGTTCGTGACCAGCTCAACCGACAACAAGGCTGCGAAGGAGCTTCTCGTCTCCATGGGCATGCCGTTCGCAGGGAGGAATTAATCATGGCTAAGCAATGCTTGATCGAAAAGCAGAAAAAGACGCCCAAGTTCAAGGTGCGCGCGTACAACCGCTGCCAGCGTTGCGGACGCCGCCACGCGTACATCCGCAAGTTCGGCGTGTGCCGTCTCTGCTTCCGCGAGCTCGCGCTCGCCGGGCAGATCCCCGGCGTCACGAAGGCCTCTTGGTAATTTTGAGGAAAGGAATCCTATTATGACACTTGATCCCATTTCCGAAATGCTTACGACGATCCGCAACGGCCAGAAGGCGCGCCTTCATTCCGTGAAGTCGCCGGCCAGCAATCTCAAGAGCGAAATCGCGCGTGTTCTCAAGGAAGAGGGCTATATCGCCGACGCGGTCACGACGACGGAATTCCCGAAGTCGCTCGTGATCACGCTGAAGTACAACGACCGCGCGGTTCCGGCCATCACGGAGCTCAAGCGCGTCTCGAAGCCGGGTCTGCGCAAGTTCGTCTCGGTCGGCGAGATCCCGTCCGTTCTCGACGGCATGGGCCTCGCGATCCTTTCCACTTCGAAGGGCGTCATGACTGGCGCCGCGGCCAAGAAGGCCAAACTCGGCGGCGAGCTTCTCTGCACCGTCGCCTAATAAAGGAGCCAGAAGACAATGTCTCGAATCGGTAAAGAACCCGTCAAGCTCGCGGAAGGCGTGACCGCCTCCGTCGCGGGCCAGGTTGTGACGGTCAAGGGCAAGCTCGGCGAGCTTTCCTACACGATGCATGACGGCATCACGGCGAAAGTCGAAAACGGCGAAGTTCTCGTGGCGTGCGCGGATGACGCGAAGCTCGGCAACTTCCACGGCCTCGCCCGCGCGCTGATCCACAATATGGTCATCGGCGTGTCCGCCGGCTATACGAAGAAGCTCTCGATCGAAGGCACGGGTTTCAAGGCTGTCCTCAAGGGCAGCGAGCTCGCGCTTTCGCTTGGTTTCGCTTCGCCCAAGATTTTCGCCGTTCCGGCGGGAATCAAGGTCACGGTCGAGAACGACGGCCTGCAGGTCACCGTTTTCGGCTGCGACAAGGACAAGGTCGGCGAAGTCGCCGCCCGCATCCGTTCGTTCTACCCGGCCGAACCTTACAAGGGCAAGGGTATCAAGTACGTTGGCGAGCATATCCGCCGCAAACAGGGCAAGAAGGTCGCCTAACGCGCGGCACCAAGGAGAAACCGAAATGAGTTTCAATCGTAAAGTTCAGCGGCAGAAGCGGCATATGCGCCTGCGCCAGCACGTGGCCGGCACGGCGGCGCGTCCGCGCATGTCGATTTGCGTGACGAACAAGAACATGTACGTCCAGTTCATAGACGACGATGCGGGCAAGACGCTCGCTTCCGCGAGCACGCTCAAGGAGAAGAAGGCCAACATCGAGGTCGCCAAGGCGCTCGGCCAGGCGGCTGCGGCCGCGGCGAAGGCCGCGGGGATCGCTTCGGTCGTCGTCGACCGCGGCGGCTTCAAGTACACGGGCCGCGTCGCGGCCATCGTCGAGTCGGCCGTCGAGGCGGGGCTTGCGATCAGCGCGAAGAAAGAGGAGGCTAAGTAACCATGGCTATCAATCGTGACAAGCGTAACGACCGCGACGCGCAGGACGAGCTTGACGAACATACCGTGTTCATCAACCGTTGCGCGAAGACGGTCAAGGGCGGACGCCGCATGAGCTTCTCGGCCGTCATCGTCGTCGGTGACAAGGAAGGCAAGGTTGGCGTGGGTCTCGGAAAGGCCAACGAAGTCTCCGAGGCCATCCGCAAGGGCGGCGAGGCGGCGCGCAAGGACATGCGCAAGATTACGCTCCGCGGCAAGACGATTCCGCACGACGTGGAAGGCGTGTGCGACGGCGGTCGCGTGATTCTCAAGCCGGCGCCGGACGGCACGGGCTTGATCGTGGGCGGCGGCATGCGCCCTGTCCTCGAGGCGGTCGGCATCCGCGACGCGGTGGGCAAGAGCCTTGGCTCCAAGAACCGTCTCAACGTGGTCAAGGCTACGTTGAACGCGCTCAAGAAGCTCCGCTCGGAAGACGAGATCAAGGCTGTTCGCGCCTAAAACAGAAAGGAATTCGACAATGGACTTGCATTCTCTCACGAATACTGAAGGCGCCCGCAAGCGCCGCAAACGCGTCGGTCGCGGTTGCGGTTCGGGCATGGGCAAGACCTCCTGCCGCGGCCAGAAGGGCCAGAACTCGCGCAAGGGCCACAAGGGCAAGCTCGGGTTCGAAGGCGGCCAGATGCCGCTCGTGCGCCGTCTCCCCAAGCGTGGCTTCAACAACGCGGCGTTCAACGCCAAGGCGTTGGCGGTCAACCTCGCCGATCTCGAGAAGAACTTCGAGTCGGGCGCGGAGATCACGGTGGCGTCCCTGGCCCAGAAGGGTTTCATGGACAACAAGCAGCCCAAGATCAAGATCCTTGCCCAGGGTGAGCTCACGAAGAAGTTGACCGTGAAGGTTCCTTGCTCGGCGGCGGCCAAGGCGAAGATCGAGAAAGTCGGCGGCACGGTCGCCTGAATCCCGGTCGCGGACGGTATACAGGGGAGGGTGGTGCAGAGTTCTGCATCACCCCCTTTGTATATGCGACCCGGCCGGTTGCGCGCCGGAGCCACTCCTCCCAAACCGCTTGCCCCCTCCACGCCGGCCCGACGGAACCCGAAAGCGAGGCGCATCCGAAGTACGGGACCGGGCAGAAGTACGTGGGCGGGCAGGGGGATCCCGAAAGCGAGGCTCAGGATTCTTCCGGTGCGCGGAAGCGCCCCTTCCGCCGGCAAATCATCGTCCGTTCGCCGCCGATCTCCACGTCGAAGATCGTGTCGCCGCTTTTGGGTTCGCAATACGACACGACACGCACCGCATACGGGGCGGAAAACGCCGGCAGGCGGCGGATTTTGAAGTTCTCCGCATGATGTGCCGCGCTCCACTTCACCTGCGGCACGTCGTCATGGAACGCGGCCACGCGCGCTTCGGGGTCGATCGCGAAGACAAGCGCCGTCCCGGCGCCGGATTCCGGACGGAAGACGAGGCGGAACGGCTTGCCCGGCTGCGCCGTGAACGTCCGCGGCGCAACGGGCGGGGCGATCTCAGGCACCCACTTCTGACCGAGCGTGCCGTCCGGATGCTGGACCAGTTCGCGGAAGACGAGCCAGCCGCCCCAGCCGTCGCGATGGCTGAGCCACCCGGCCAGAATGCGGCGATTGCCCGCAAAGGGTGCGACCATCGGGACGGACAGCCCTTCGTAGGGTGCGCGCCCGTCCTTTGACCAGTCCACGTAGGTGCCCGGCTTGCCGGACGGACTGTACGCGAACTGGTCGAACCCCTGAAAGAGGTAGTGGCGTCCGTTCCATTCGAACGGGCAGGGACAATCGCCTCTCGTCGGCACCTTGTCGTCGTACAGCTTCCAGCCGTCCAGGCTGTCGCTCGTCCAGATGCCGCCCATGCCGCCATAGCCGGCCACGAGCCCCAGCGAGCCGTCCGCGCGGTTGTAGATGGTTGGATTCTCCGTGGCGTGAACGATCCGTCACGACTTCGTGAAGTGGATGCCGTCTTCCGAGACGGCGTAGGTCGCGCCGATCGGATATTTCGGGTCTTTCGTGCAGCGGCTCGTGTGAAGACCGTAGGCGAGATAGAGTTTGCCGTCGTATTCGAACGGCGTTCCCGTCCCCAGCGTCTCCCACCAGTTCTCGATCGGCACGGCATGCGGATGTTCATCCCAGTGGACGAGATCGGCAGAGGAAATGTGCGCGAAGCAGTGTCCGGCCGCTCCCGCTTTCGAAGCATGGTGGCGCCGATCGTAGAGGTAGAAGACATGGAACCGTCCCTTGTGGAAGCCCAGCGCGACATCCCCCACCCAGGCGTTGTGGTCGCCGGGCGTCCAGTATTGCACGCTGCGCGCGATCGGCCGCACATCCTTCACGAGCGGCAGGGCGTCCGGATCGGCGGGGGTGGAGAACTCCGCCTTTTTCACGCGCGCGGAGAGGATTCTCGCCTTCTCCGGGTCGGCGGGCGGGCACGGTTGCAGGAGCATGTCGTCGTCCATGTGGCCGTCCGCGGCAATCGAGAAATGCGTCTTCGCATAGTTGAGAACGACGCGCCGCACACCGCCCGTTCCGCCGATGAAGCCGAGCGGCAAGCCAACGCGCGATGCCTTTACGGACGGCATGTGCGCCTCAAGGACGGGGCATGTCCCGTCCGGCAGCCGAAACGACAGGTAGTTCCCCTCGCGTGCATCATACTTCCGGAGGGCGGGGTCCTCGCCCGCTTCGCGCAAGTCCAGCGTCAGGCAACCGGGAATTTCGTAGAGGCGTTCCCCGCTCTTCACGCCATCGAGATCCACATCCAGCCGGATCGTGAAGCCCGGTTCCGTCACGGCCGGACAGGCGCCGAACGCCAAAACGGCGACCCACGCCCAAAAGACGGATTTGCGGACACAAGCTCTACTCATATCTTTCCTTTCATTCCTGTGCGTTCATTATACCATATCGACGTAAATACCGCCCCGCCCTACACCCTCTGCAACTCTCCACGGTGCATATCGCACGCAGAGACGCGGCGCGCGCAGAAAGGGAAGGCCGCGGGACGACCGGGACGGACGGGACGCCCGCGGCGCGTCCCGCCAATCCCGTAAATCCTGTCTAAAACTCCGCGCGGCTAGCCGACGGTG
>DJRS01000087.1:0-222 GCA_002440145.1 Verrucomicrobia bacterium UBA6354 | reverse complement strand
TTCCTTTCCTTTCGTTGTCGTTTGTTGTCGTTGTTTCGAATATCTCACGCAGAGAGCGCAGAGAACGCAGAGGGTGTTGTTTCTCTGCGTTCTCCGCGTGCCTCTGCGTGAGATATTCCCCCACTCTACATTTTCTACACGGTTGAAACCGTTAGGCTCCTCACTCTGCGTTCTCCGCGTATCTCTGCGTGCGAAATTTTCGCCGCGGTTACTCCGCGACGA
>DJRS01000026.1:16714-16854 GCA_002440145.1 Verrucomicrobia bacterium UBA6354 | reverse complement strand
GCGTTCAGGCGAAGCGTTAGCGAAGCCTTTTGTTGCTCATCGGAGTTAATTCCTCGGAGCTTATTCAAAGTTTCAACAACGAAAGGAAAGGAAACGACAATGAAATGGACAATCGATTAATCGATTGGCGCGGCATGCTG
>DJRS01000026.1:1106-16658 GCA_002440145.1 Verrucomicrobia bacterium UBA6354 | reverse complement strand
CGTGGCGGGCGCCGCGGGCGGTTTCCGGGTGTTCAACGGTCAAGGAATATCACTGCATCCAACGATCAGCGGACGGTGCCATGGTCGGCGGACATGTTCTCGCCCAGAAGCGCCAATTTGGGGTCGCTGGCCGCATAGTCCTGGATCCAGCCGTTCTGGAAGCCGAAATCCGCCGCGGCTTCCGTCACGCTCTCGTATTCCGCACGCGTCACGGGACGGTCGAACGGGGGCGTCTGCAGGGCCTTGTAGGCGGGCGTATACTGCGCCATGACCGAAACGGGGATCTCGTTCGAAAGTTCCGTCGCCAGCCAGGCGAGATTCTCGATCGCCTCGTCCGCGTGTCCCGGCAGGACGAGCAGGCGCACGATCAGGCGCGTCTTGGGCGCGCGGTTCCAGGCCCAGGCCACCGCGCGGCGGGCCGCGGCGACATAGCCGGACGCCTGCGAGACCTTGCGCGCCGTCTCCTCGCGCGAGTACCTCAGATCGAAAAGCGCCCAGTCGCATAACTCGGCGTACTCTTCCAGAACCTCCGTGCGTTCGTAGCCGGACGAGTTCCACACGAACGGCAAGCGGATTCCCGCGGCGAAAAGCGGCCGTACCGCCTCGCGGATGAAGGGCAGATAGGGCGTCGGGGAGACGAGATTCCAGTTTTCGACCCGGTCCTTCAGCGCCAGGTCGCGGAAGATTTCCGTCAGTTCGGGAATGGTCTTGTCGACGCCCTTCCCGTTCCAGCTCCACGGCGAGTTCTGGCAATAGAGACAGCGCAGGGTGCAGCGCGAGAAGAAGACGCAACCGCTCCCGCGCGTGCCCGTGACGGGCGGCTCCTCGCCGAAATGCGGCCCCCAGCGGAAGACGCGCGGCACATCGCCCGCCCCGCACCAGCCCGTCCGGCCGGACGGGGAAAAGCGCGGCGCGCGGCACCGCCGCGGACAAAGCTCACAGACGTCCGTCACGGTCTTTCTTCGTCCGCCCCATCACGGCCTTGGAGGCGAGCGCGTAGCCCAGGACGAGCAGGAGCGCGCCCCCGACCACCCAGGGCACGTTCGCGGAAACCATCGCTTTGCCGCGCTCGCACAGCTCCAGATAGGAGATGTTCCCGGCGGTGCGCCCGAGGGCGAACCCGGCGAGCGCGAGGATGACCGTCCAGATTCCGGCGCCGAGCGCGGTGAAGAGCGTGAAAGAGCCGAGCGGCATGCGCGAAAGTCCGGCCGGCAGGGATATGAGCTGGCGGATGACCGGCACTAGGCGGCAGACGAACGTCGTCGCCGCGCCGTAGCGGTTGAAGACCTCGCAGGCGCGATGCAGCGCGTCGGGCTTGATGAAAAACCAGCGTCCGTGCTTCTCCAGGAAAGGCTTGCCGATGAAGAGCGCCAGTCCATAGTTCACGTAGGCGCCGGCCAGTGAGCCGAGCGTGCCGACCAGGATGGCGGCCAGGAGCGCCGGGGCGGCTTCCAGGCCCAATTCGCCGCGCGCGGCGAGGAAGCCGGCGGGGATCATCACGACTTCGCTCGGGAAGGGAATGAAACTCGATTCGATTGTCATGAAGACGAACACGAAGAGGAGCCCCCACGCGGGCGCGAGGGCGGCAATCGCATCGAGATGGGACGCCAAGACTTCTAGCATATGTGGAACTCCTTGTACCGGGCGCGTTCGGCTTCATGGCCTTTCGCGTAGGAAAGCGTGATGCGTTGCGCCATCTCACGGTCGGCGGGCGACTTGCCGCCGTCCAGCAGCAGCGAGGTGGGGCCCGGCAAATCGCCGCAGTCGAACAGCGTGCCGCGCGCGGATTCCGCCTCCAAAACGGCGTTCTCGTTCGCGTCGCGGCCCATAATGAGCGCGGAACCGTCCGGCAGGCGGAAGTGGCGCCCGACGCGCAGAAGCTCCAGCAGCCGCCGCGTATGCAGCCCCTCGTGCTCCAGAAGGTCCCTGAGCTTGCGGCTGTAGCCTTCTTCGGTCAGCTTGCATCCGCCCGCCGGCGAGGGATAGTCCACGATGCCGAATTCCGCCGCGAGCGCGATCTGCCGTTCGCGGGACCGGCCCGAGATGTCCAGCAGTTTCGTACGGTCGACGAGACCTTCCGTCTCGGGGAGGGTGGGTTCCAGCAGGCGCGCGCTCAGCGGGCGGATGAGGCGCCCTTCCAGACCCGATTCGCGCGCGACGACGGCCAGCGACTGCTTGTTCTGGCTCATGGGACGCTGGCCCATCACTTCGCCGGTCGCCACGAAATCGAAGCCCGCTTCGGCCATGCGCGCGCCGGCGCGGCGGATCATGCGCGCATGGCAGTCGATGCAGGGGTTCATCGCGCCGCCGAACCCGTGGGGCGGATTTTCGATAAGCGCGACTTCGTCGTCCGTGAAATCCACGACCGTCAGCGGCACGCCCAGCGCCGCGGCGGCTTTCCGCGCCGCCTGGGACGAGAAAAACGGCGTCTCGAAGCAAAGCGCCTCGACTTCCGCCCCCGCATTCTGCAGCACGCGGACGGCCAGCTGGCTGTCGAGCCCGCCGCTGATCAGCACGTATCCCTTCGCTTTCCGCATAGAATCTCCTTGTCAGGCGTTGGGCCAGAGGTCGCGTGCCATCTCGCGGAGCTTGAACTTCTGGATCTTCTGCGAGGCTGTCATGGGGAAAGCGTCCACGAAATGGATATATTTCGGAATCTTGAACCACGAGATCTTGTCCTTGCAGAACGCCGTCACGTCCGCCGCGGAGAGGGTCGCGCCGGGCGAGCGGATGATGAACGCCGCGGGCTGTTCGCCGTATTTCTTCGAGGGGCAGCCGACGACCGCCACGTCCTGCACGCCCGGCATCGTGCCGAGGAAGTCTTCCACTTCCTTCGGGCTGATGTTCTCGCCGCCGCGGATGATGATGTCCTTGAGGCGCCCGGTGATGTAGTAGTAGCCTTCCGCGTCCATGCGCCCGATGTCGCCGGAATGGAGCCATCCGTTCGCGTCGATGCACGCGGCGGTCTGCTCGGGCATGTTGTAGTAGCCCTTCATGTTGTTGAAGCCGCGGCAGCAGATCTCGCCGTCCTTGCCGATCGGCGCGAGTTCCTTCGTCTCGGGGTCGATGATCGCCACTTCGATGCCGGGCAGCGCCTGGCCGATCGTCGCGCACTTGCGCTCGATGGACGGTTCGAAGTAGCGCGTCATCGTCATGACGGGGCCGGACTCCGTAAGGCCGTAGGGGTTCGTCACCTCCTTCATGTACATGCGGTCGAAGACCTGCTGCATGCGGTGGACCGGGCAGGCCGAACCGCTCATGATGCCCGTGCGGAGCGAACTGAAATCGTACCTGCCGAATTGCGGATGGTCGAGAATGGCGATATACATCGTCGGCACGCCGTAAACCGCCGTGCACTTCTCTTTCTCGACCGCTTCCATGACCTGCACGGGATCGAACTTCTCCGTGAAGACCATCGTGACGCCGTGGTTGACGCAGCTCATGACGCCCAGCACGCAGCCGAAGCAGTGGAAGAGCGGGACGGGGATGCACACCTTGTCGCGCGCGGAGAAGTTCTGGCAGGCGCCGATCCAGAATCCGTCGTTGGCGATGTTGCGGTGCGTGAGCTGCACGCCTTTCGGGAAGCCCGTCGTGCCGCTCGTGTACTGCATGTTCACGACGTCGTTCACGTCCACCTCGGCCTGCCGCGCCAGATACGCCTCGAAAGGCGTCTCCTCGGCGAGATCCTTGATCTCGTTCAGCGAATACATGCCGCGGTTCTTGCGTCCGCCCAGGAACAGCACGCGCTTCATGTGGGGGTAGCGCGCGGACTGGAGCCTGCCGCGCGGCTGGACCTTCAATTCGGGCAGCAGGCCGTAGACGACGTCCACGTAGTTGCAGTCGCGGTAGCCTTCGATGATGAAAAGGTTCTCGGCGTCGGACTGCTTGAGCGCGAAATCGAGCTCGTGGCTCTTGTAGTTCGTGTTGAGCGGCAGGAGGATGGCGCCGATTTTCGCCGCGGCCATCATCAGGACCACCCAGTGCGGGACGTTCGTCGCCCACAGCGCGATCTTTTCGCCGCGCTTGACGCCGAGCGTCATGAGACCGCGCGCGAGGCGATCCACTTCTTCGCCGAATTCGTACCAGGTCAGGCGGAAGTCGCGGTCCGGATACACGAGCGCGTCGTTTTCGCCGCAACGGGCGATGGACTGGTCCAGAAGCTGGCCGATCGTGTATTCGCGCGTCACGGGCAGGTTGTGCCACGGCAGGCCGCGCGAGACGCTCTGGGTGAATGGCGCCTGCGTGGGAGCCGTGCCAAATGGATCGCATAGATTAAAAGATGCCATGATATTCCTTCATGCGCGCGCGTTTTTCGCTTCGCGCGCCTCTAGTTGCGCAAGTTCTTCCGCCGTGGGCGTCTTGCGGAAATAACGGTAATTCAGCACCCAACAGGACGGATGCCGGCGGATGACCCCTTCCAGATCGGCGAGGCACCGCTGCGTAAACCCCCAAATGTCGCGTGCGTCGCCGGGGGAGCAGGTCCGCACGACGTCGCACCGCCACCGGCCGTCTTTCAGGGGACGCGACCAGGCGACCGCCACCGGGGCCTTGCCCTTCGCCGCAAAGAACGCGGGCGCGGCGCTCGCCGGGAACGGACGCCCGAAGAAACGGACCCAGACGCCGCCGTCCTTGGGGTCGACCACCTGGTCCACCAGAAGCCCGAGCGAATCGCCTGCGCGCAAGCCCGCCATCAGGGGACGGAAAGCCCCGTCCGCGCGGACGATTTTCTGTCCGATGGATTCGCGCGCGCGCATCAAAATGCGCGTCATGCCGCGCGTGCCGACATCCTTGGCGACGGACATCATGCGGTGGCCTTCCAGCACCGCGAGCTGGGAGAGGATTTCCCAGCAGCCGAGATGCCCCGAGACGGTGACCGCCGGCCTGTTCTCCGCGAGGAAGGCCTTGCCTTCCGCGGACATCTCCCCCGAGGCGGCGGCGCGCGCCTTCGCGCGCATGCAGGTCCAGAAGGCATAGCCGACCGACCGCGCCATATTGCGGTAGCTGCGCCGCAGAACCGTCTCTTCCGCGCGTGTCGCGGGCCCTTGCGCCGCGCGCGCGTTCCGGACGATGCGCAGATTGGCCAGCGCCAGCGCGCGTCCGCGGCGGTCGAACCGGTACATGACGCGCGAGGCGAAGTCGCACAGCGCCAAGAGCCCGCGCCGCGGCAAGAGCGGGAAGACGGCCAGGCCCAGCCCGATGCCGAGCCATTCGAACGGACGGCGGAGAAGACGCAAAAACTGTTTCGTGCGGCGCGTCATGTCTCAGATATGCTCTTCGCTTCCGCGAAAATGCACGTTCAGGTCGTGGAGCGGCGCCAGAAGCGTGCCCAGCGGCTGTCCGGCCGTGAGTTTGGCGAACGCGTTCACGTCCTTGGGGAAGCACTTGCCGCCGTAGCCGCATTTCCCGTCCGGGCCCGGCACGTTCGTGTGCGTCTCGTTGATGTAGCCCGAAAGCAGCACGCCCATGTGCACGTTCGCCCAGTCCGCGCCCATCTTCTCGCAGTATTCCTTCACCGCGTTGAAGTAGGTCACCTTGTACGCGCCAAACACGTTGTGAGCGTACTTGGTTATTTCCGCCTCGAGGGGCGTCATGACCGCGAACTTCTTGCCCTTGAAGATCTTCGTCAACAAATCGACGGACCCCGTGAACACCATCGTTTGGTGCTTGAAGTCTTCTATATAGGTACGTTGCGTGAGGAACTCGGGCATATAGCAGACTTGGTGACCCGTCTCGCGCGTCAGCCGTTCGCTTGTGCCGGGGAGGATGGTCGTGCGCACGAACACCGGCACGTTCGGCAGATTGCAGATGATCTGCTTCATGAGCGTCAGATCCTGCGTGCCGTCGTCCTCGGTCGGCATGTGGATCTGCACAAAGGCCACGTCGATGTCCTTCATGTCGTCATTGTAGCCTTTTGGGGGATCGCTCACGCGAATCGCGACGTCCTTGTTGTTCTCTTCCAGCCAGATCTTGAGCGCGCTCCCCACAAACCCGCAGCCGATTATGCCGACCTTTATCATGTTCTCCCTCCTCTGTAAAGTTCCTCATAGACCGAAATGGACTGCGCCGCCAAACGATCGAACGAAAAGCGCGAAAGCGCCGCGGCCCGCAAGTCGCCGAACGACATGCCGCGCACCTGCCGTATCGCCCGGGCGAAGGCCCGCGGCCAATCCGTCGCGTCGTCCCCCTTCACCAGCACACCGTCCACGCCGTCGCGCACGACGTCCAACGCACCCCCGAAGGCGCGCGCCACGACGGGCCGCCCCATCGCGAGCGCCTCGGCCATGGAACGCCCGAACGCCTCGGGCTTCTTGACGTTGGACGAGACGACGACATTCGCCAAGGACAGACATTCCGCCACCTTGGATTGATTGCCGGCGAAAACGACCCGGCCCGCAAGGTCCAGCTCCTCTGCCAATTGCCGGAGAGATGTTTCCACGTCGCGGCGTTTGGCTTCCGCCTCGCCGACCAGAACCAGCTTGAAATCCGCCGGAAGAAGCGACATTGCGCGAATGAGCACGTCAAACCCTTTGAGCTGCGTAATGCGCCCGAGCGCCAGGACGACAAAGGAACCATCCAGCTTCCAGTCGCGTTTCTTTTCGGCGCAAAACGCCGCATCCAGCGCCGTGACATTGAAGCGGGCCTGGTCGATGGCGCGGGGAATGATCCGCATTTTTCCGTACGGCGTCCCGTAGGCGCCGTGCAGATAATCGGCGATGTACCGGCTGGGCGTGACGACGAGATCGCCCGCCGTCATGATACGCGAGTAGCGCGAAATGGAATTCGCGCCGTGCGCGAAACTGATCCAGGGGATCCGCAACGTGCGGTTCGCCGCGACGAAAAGCCACGCCGGCACACGCGAATGGACGCAGACGACATCCGGGCGCACCTCGCGCAAGAGACGCCGCAGCTTCCGCGCACGCGAAAAGCAGGTGAGCGGATTCTTGCTCTTGACGTCCAGCACATGGATCTGGCCGCCGTCGGACGCGACCTGCGCCATGAGCCGTCCGCCCGCCGCGACCACATGGTTTTCCCAACCCTGCGCGACAAGCACGCGATTCATCTCGACGACGCCGCGTTCGACACCGCCTTGTTCGAGCGCCGGGACTAATTGAAGCGTCCGCACCGTATTCCCCGACCTCTTACGAACCGAAGAACGCGCGATAGAGCGCCCGGACGGCCTTGTCGCGATCCTGCCCGCGAATGGCGATCATGAAACTCACCTCGCTCGCGCCCTGGTTGACCATGGAAAGCGAAATGCCCTCCGAAGCCAGGGCCAGGCACGCTTTCGCGAACATGCCCGGCGTATAGCACATGCCCTCGCCGACAATCATGAGAATGGTAATACCGCGTTCGACGGAGACGAAGTCCGGGCTCAGCCGCTCGCGAATCGCGCGGACGACCTTCTGCTCTTTCTCCTTCGGAAAATTCCTGCCCTTCACGACGACACACTGCGAATCGACGCCGGAAGGCATGTGCTCGTAGGCGATTCCTTCGTCTTCCAGCACCTGCAACAGGCGACGCCCGAAACCAACCTCGCGGTTCATGAGGTATTTCTCTACGATGATGTTGCAGAAATCGTCCGCAGAAGCGATGCCGACGATCGTCCCGGGCGTCACGCGCCGCGATTGCTGGATCATCGTACCGGGCTCGTTCGGGTGGTTCGTGTTGCGGATGTTGATCGGAATGCGCGCGCGCACAGCCGGGATGACCGCTTCGTCCGCGAAAACGCCGAATCCCGCGTAGGCGAGCTCGCGCATTTCCCGGTAGGTCATCGTGGGAATGCCCTCCTTGACCTCAGGCACGATCCGCGGATCGACCGGGTAGACCGAGTCCACGTCCGTGAAGTTTTCGTAGACGTCCGCGCAGACCGCCGCGGCCAGGATGGACCCCGTGATGTCGCTGCCGCCGCGCGGGAACGTCGCGACCTTCCCGTCTTTCGTGTAGCCGAAGAACCCCGGGTAGACGACGATGCCCTCGAAACTGGAGAAGGCGCGCGAAAGCGTGTCGTAACTCGCCGGATCGAGCGTCGCGTCGCCGAACTTGCCCGTCAGCACCATGCCGGTCTCGCGCGGCGAGGCATAGCGCGCGTTGGCGCCGCGCGCCTTGAAGGCCGCGGCCACAAGCTTGGCGTTGTTGTCCTCGCCCGCCGCTTTGAGCAAGTCCATGAACTCCTCGGGGGCCAGATCCTTGGCCTGCGCGAGCCGCGCCTTGAGATCGTCCTCTATGACGTGCACGATCTCGTCGCCCAGGTGCAGCTGCTGGGCCATCTCCGCGAAGCGTTCGACGACCGCGCCGTACTGTCGGTCGGTGTTCTCCCCTGCGAGAGCCGTCTGCGCAAGCGCGATGAGAAGATCGGTGACCTTAGTGTCGCCCGCATGGCGCTTTCCGGGAGCCGAAACGACGATGATGCGCCGCGACGGGTCCGCGAGCACGATATCGATGACCTTGTTCAATTGCGCGGCATTCGCGAGCGAGCTGCCGCCGAATTTGCAGACTTTCATTTTCTTTACCTTCGGTTCTTTCAGATCATGCGCAATTTGACGGGATCGTCCCCGACGACGCGGGACGCCTTGATCTCGGCGAGCGCGGCATCCAGCTCGGCCGCCGTCGCCTCGTGCGTCAAGACAACGACGGGGACGAAACCGTGGCGGACTTTTTCGTCCTTCTGGGACGCCGCGGAAATCGAAACGCCGTGCCGGCCGAGAATCGTCGCGATCTCGCCGAATGCCCCCGCCTTGTCCACGACGCCGAAACGCAGGTAGAAACGCGACGAGATCTCGCCCGCCGGACGCAAGCGCAGCGTCCCCTCGCCGTAGGTCTTCACGGCGCGCGAATAGCGCGTTTCGCCGTGCGCCAGGTTGCGCGCGATGTCGCCGATGTCGCCGATGACCGTGGACGCCGTCGGCGCGCGCCCGGCGCCGCGGCCGTAGTACATCGTGCAGTCGCTCATGTCGCCCTTCACCCACGCCGCGTTGAACGCGTCATTGACGGACGCAAGCATGTGCGACATCGGCACGAGGGTGGGCGCCACACCGACCTCGATCTCGTCGCCCGACTTGGCGACCCGCGCCAGAAGCTTTATGCGGTAGCCGAACGCCGCGGCGTACGCCACGTCCTCGCCCTGGAGCGTGCGGATGCCCTCGACGGACACCTCGTCCAGCCTGGGCTGGAAGCCATACGCCAGCGCCGCGAGAATGCACGCCTTGTGCGCCGTGTCGAACCCGTCGATGTCGAGCGAGGGGTTCGCCTCGGCATACCCGAGCTTCTGCGCGTCTTTCAGCACGACGTCGAACGGCAGCCCCTCGTTTTCCATGCGCGTGAGGATGTAGTTGCACGTGCCGTTCAAAATGCCGTCGATGGACTCGATGTCGTTGCCCGCGAGCCCTTCGCGAAGGACGCGGATGATCGGGATGCCCCCGCCGACCGAAGCGCCAAAATAGATGTCCACGTTGTTGGCCGCGGCCGCATCGAAAATCTCGCGCCCGTATTCGGCCAGAAGTTTCTTGTTGGCGGTTACCACGCACTTCTTGCTTTCGAGCGCCTTGAGGACGAGCGTCTTGGCGATGCCCGTCCCTCCGATCGTCTCCACCACTATCTGCACCTCGGGGTCGGAAACGACGGCAAAGGCGTCAGTCGTCAGGACATCTTTCGGCACGGCTACGCCGCGGTCGGTCGCGATGTCGAGATCCGCAATCTTTTTGAGCGCAATATCCACGTCCAACCGCTCGGCCATCACCGCGCGATGCTTCAAAAGACCTTCGGCGACGCCCGCACCGACCGTGCCGAACCCCAGAATGCCCACACCTATTTGCTTCATTTTGCACCTTTCATGTTCAAAACAGATTCTGTCTGCATATTTTACTCTTTTTTAAGGCTTCGCGTCAATTGTCCTGGCCAAAAACGCAACGCTTTTTCAACGCGGCGCCAGCTGCCGGACGATCCACGCCATGACAAGACCGACCGTACGCTCTTTCTGCACGTCCGCAAGCGGCACGCCCCGCGGCACTTTCCACCACTTCGCCATGCATCCGCGGCAGCATGTCGCCGTCGCATGCTGCGCAACGAAGACGGGATGCCCTTTCCAGGGCGTCTGCCGCCCGTCGCGCAGGGGATTCGCCGGCGCCAGGCGCGCCTCGACGAAATCCGCCGCATGCCGGCGGACGGTCTCCAGCCCCTTCGCTTCAATATAGGCGCGATCGGCCGCCGAGAGCGCAAACCGCCGCCGGAAGGCCGACCGGGCCAATTTCGCGAATGCGTCCTCGTGCGTCATAGGTCCGTCAAATGCTCCAGCCGCCCAGATTGAGCGCGCGGCAGATTTCCGACACGAGGATCGCGACGAGCAGGAGGGGCGCGAAGTACCGCACCATCAGCGCATAGAAGCCCTTGGCGCCGAAGACATGTCCCGTCCGTTCGCACTGGTCGACGACCAGTCGCGGCGACATCGCCCAGCCGATGAAAATGCACGTGAGCGTCGCTACGATCGGCATCAAGACGGAGTTCGTCACGAAATCGAAAAAGTCGAGAAACGGGTACCCGAACACCTTGACGTTCGCGAACGTGCCGTAGCTCAACGCCGAAAGCGCACTCAGTCCCAACGTCAGGACCATGACCAGCAGCGCGGACTTCGCGCGCGGCAGATGGAAGAGGTCGCAGAAGGACGACGTGCACGCCTCCAGGAGCGAAATGGCCGACGTCGCCGCCGCGAAGATAACGAGCAGGAAGAAGGTCGCCCCCAGCCATGCCCCCGTCGGACCGATCGAGGCGAACACCTTCGGCAGGGTGACGAACATCAAACCCGGTCCCTGGTTCATCGCCGCCTTGACCGCCGCCTTCGTGGCCAGCGCCACGTCGCCGCCGTGCTGCGCGACGAGTTCAGGCGTGACCCCCGTTTTCACGGCGAACATGTAGACGACCGGAATGATCATGAAACCGGCTATGATCGCGATGAACGTGTCCGCGATTTCGATGCGCCGCACCGAGCGCTCGATGTTGTCCTGCTTCTTCATGTACGAGCCGTACGTGATCATGATGCCCATGGCGAGCGAGAGCGAGTAGAACATCTGCCCCATCGCGCCCAGTATCGTCTTGCCGAGAAGCGCAAACGAGAATTCGCCCGCCTCGTTCGTCAGACAATCCAGATTCGGGACGAGATAGTAGGAAAGCCCCGCGCCCGATCCGGGCAGAAACGCCACGTAGACGCAAATCGCCAGCGCGGCAAAGAACAAAAGCGGCATCATCACGAGATTGGAGCGCTCGATGCCGTTCTTGACGCCCAGCAGAATGACCGCCGAACACGCCACGATGACGAGCGCGCCATACCACAGCGGCTCCGTCGAACCGATGAACGCGCCGAAAAACGCGCCCGAATCCACCGCCTGCTCGCCCATGACGTTGACGCCCGACACCGCCATCTTGACGTACGTGATGAAGTATTTGACAACCCATCCCGCGATGACGCAGTAGTACGGACAGATCACCGCGGGAATGATGACGGCCAGATACCCCAGGAAGCCCCACTGGCGCTTGATGCGCCCGTACGCCGTCAGCGGGCTCTGAGCCGTCATGCGCCCGATGGAAATCTCCGTCACCATGAGCGTGAAGCCGAGCGTCATCGTCAGGAGCAGATAGATCAAGATGAAGGTTCCGCCGCCATATTGCGCCGCAAGATAGGGGAAGCGCCACAGGTTGCCGAGCCCGATGGCGGAGGCCGATGCGGCCAGAACAAACGCCAGCTGTCCCGACCAGCGTGTACGCGGTAGATGTTTCTTGTGTGTCATGGAGTCCCGTTTTCCTTCCTTGGTTTTCTTGTGGTTTTCATTCAGAATGTCATCTTTTGCCGCCCGCGAGCGTCTCCGCGATGTTGAGATAGTAGGATCTGACGCGCTCGTAGGCGTTGATTATGTCAAGTTCTCCCAGGACACGCAAGGGGGAATCGGGGTCGTCAAGCCCCACCCGGCCCAATTGTGCGCGGCGGCAATCGCGCAGGAATTCGTGTATTTCGCGCGAATGGACCTGTACGGCCTCTATGTCGATCGCCGGACGCGGCGAACGGATCCAGGGGGTGACTCTTTGCGCGAACGCGCATACCCGGTCCGCCACGGCCAGAAGGACGGCGCGCGAAGCTTCGGAAATCTCCTGCCTGTTCTTGCGCAAACGGCGCACGACGCGCAAAATGGCCGCGGCTTCGTCCGACACGCTCTCCAATTCGTCCGTCAGACGCAAGAGACGCCGCGCGCGTTCGGCGACCTCCGCCGCGAGCCGCTTCGTCATGATGCTGCCCAGGAACTCCGTGACTTCCCTCTGCACATTGTCCAGGATGCCCTCTCGGTGCAGAATGTGGTTCTCTTCGTCTTCGCCAGACTCTCCTGCGATGACCTTGCGCGCGCAGGAGAGCAGGCTCAAGTTGCTGTCCCGCATGAACTGGACCTCCTGCAGCGCCTGGTCGCAGGCGATGACCGGCGAGAGTTTGGCCCCCACTTTCAAGACGGAAAGATGCGGCTTCTCGTTCTCCGGCTGCCGGATCAACCGCTCCACAAGACGGGCGAACGGCTTGACGAACGGGAACAGCAGAACGCCGCGGCAAAGCGCAAAGATGGTGTCCGTCACCGCTATGGGCGCCATGATATGCGGCAGAATCGCCGCTTCGCGCCCCGAAACGACCATTGTCCCCGCTTCGTTCCAGTTCGGGAAGAGCGTCTGCCCCGCCTTCACGAAAAACGGGAAAAGCGGCAGAAGCACGAGCGACCCCAGCACATTGGACAGCGTGTGCGCGAGGGCCGTGCGCTTGCCGTCCGCCGTGCCCCCGATCGCCGCGATCCAGCCCGTCGCCGTCGTGCCGATATTCGCTCCGAAAAGCACCGCGATGGCCACTTCATAGGTAATGAGCTGCTGCTGGGCCAGCGCCATCGCAATCATGATGGTCGCCGCGGAAGACTGGATGACCGCCGTCAGAAGGAGCGCCGCGCATGCCACAAGCGCCGCACCCGTCAAAGAGGAGGCGTCCATACGCGTGAAAAAGGAGCTTATTTCCGGATTCTCCCGTATTGGCGCAACGCCTTTGGACATGAAATACAGACCGAGAAAGACCAGCCCGAGCCCGATGACCGTCAGCCCGATATTGTGCACCCTTTCGCCGCGCACGAAGAAGTAGAGCACCCCGCCCAGCGCCAGTCCCGCAAACCCCAAAAGCTGCGGATCCGGCGCATACGCGATAATCCACACCGTCGCCGTCGTGCCGATATTCGCTCCGATAAGCACGTTGATCGCCTGCGGAAGCGTCAGCAGGGCGGTCGAGACGAACCCCACCAGCATGACCGTTATGATGGAGGAAGACTGGACGATGATCGTGGAAACGACACCCGTCCCGACCCCCACCAGCCGGTGGCTCGTCGCATGGGACATGAACTTGCGCAGGCCGCCGCCCGCCGTCGCCTGAAGGCCCTCCGAGAGATGCTTCATCCCGAGGAGAAAGATACCCAGACCGCCGCAAATCGTCAATAGAATCGTGAAGATATCTTTCATTCGGGAACAATCGGCTTTCCGTTTAGAGTACGCACCCCAGCGCGCAAAGCGCCGCGCCCCAAAGCGCGAGCATGCCTCCAAAGACGCGCGCCCTCCCGTCCGCACCGAGCAGGAGCATCAGCCCCTTCTCGATGCGCCACGGATAAAACATGCCATACATGCCGGCAATCGCGCCGATATAGGCGGTTGCGACAAAAAGGTGCACCGCGGCGACCCCGCCCGACGGCAGCAGCAACCGCGTCGTCTTGAAGAGCTCGGCCGGGATCAGCATCAAAATCCCCATGAGCGCCCGCACGGGCAGATTCTTCGGCATCCAGATGCACACAAGCCAGGCGAGGACGACCGCCAATATCCAGATTTCGCCAGGGAATCTCTTCAGGAACGCATCGAAAACGTCGATCCCCATCGTGTCGCACTCGTACCCCGTCCAGAAACTCGCCCCTGCCGTCAGCACGATCGCGGCCGGACGAGACGCGAAGAACGCCGCGGTTCCGCGACGTGCGAAACCCGGCGCCAAGCATGCCGCCGCGCCAAAAGCGAAGAGCGGCAGCCCCAGAACGAAACCCCAAAATACCGTCATTTCCATTAGAATACCATATTTGAGCCGAAATCACAAGCCCCAATCGCAAGATCACGCCACACGCTCGCCTATGAGCGTCTGGGGATGCGCCTCCAGAATCCGTACCCGCACGCGCGTGCCGGGCGCAAGAGGTCCCTCGTCCGCCGCACGGTCCCAGACCACGATGCGGTTGCCGCCGTCGCGCCCGCTCCACCGGTTCGCGTTGCGCTTGGAGGGACCTTCCGCCAAGACGTCCCGCACCGTCCCCACCAGCTTCTCGTTGCGCGCTTGCCCGCGCCGCTCCTGGTCCGCCAGCAGAATCTGGTCGCGCCGCTCCTTCTCCGCCGTCGGCACGTCGTCCGGCAGCCGGGCGGAACGCGTCCCCGGGCGCGGCGAATACTTGAAGATGAAGGAATTGTCGAATCCCGCCTCGTCCATAAGCGACCGGGTGGCTTCGAAATCCTCCTCCGTTTCGCCCGGGTAGCCCACGATCACGTCCGTCGTCACGGCGAATTCCGGGTCCAGCGCACGCAGTTTGGCCACCGCGGCGAGATACTCCGCCCGCGTGTAGCGCCGCCCCATCTCCGCGAGAAGACGGTCCGACCCCGACTGGACCGGCAGGTGCAGATGGCGGCAGACCTGCGGAAATTCCCGGTACACCCGCACCAGCTCGTCCGTGCACCCCCGCGGATGCGCCGACGTGAACCGCACGCGTTCGATGCCCGGAATGGACGCCACCGCCTCCAGAAGCCGCGGAAACGCCTCCGTGTATCCGCCGGGGCTGGGCGCGTCCGTCGCGTCCCAGGCCGGATTCCGCACCCCGTAGCGCAGGACGCTCTGCCCCAGCAGGCAGACTTCCTTCACCCCGTGCGCCGCCAACGCGCGCACTTCCGCCACGATTTCCCGCGCCGGACGCGAATATTCGTGTCCCCGCACGTCCGGCACGATGCAGTAGCTGCACCGGTTGTCGCACCCCACGAGAATGGTCACGAACGCCTGGAAGCCCTTCGCCTCCGTGTGCGCCTCCAATCCGCCCGGCACAAGGTCGTCGCCCAGTTCGAGCGCCGGGTACGCCCCCTTCGCCACGATCTGCGGAATCAGCCCGAACGCACGCGGACCCACGGCGAAGTCGAGCTTCGGCAGCTTCTTGAAGACGTCCGCCCCCAGGCGCTTCACCGCGCACCCCATGAGCCCCGTGATCTTCTTGGCCGCAATCAGGTTCCCCGCCTTGCCGATCGCCTTCTCTTCCGCCTTCTGGCGCACCGTGCAGCTGTTGACGACGACGAGTTCGGCCTCCGCCTCGCTCGCCGCCTTTTCGTGTCCCGCCGCGAGAAGAAGCGCCTCGACCGCCTCCGATTCCCGCACGTTCATCTGGCACCCGTAGGTATGGACGATGAACTTCACGCGTTCGCCCCCGCCGCCAGTTCCTCCGCCAATTGTGCGAGCGGCCCCCGCGTGGCTTCCGCCATCGC
>DJRS01000026.1:0-957 GCA_002440145.1 Verrucomicrobia bacterium UBA6354 | reverse complement strand
TCGATGAATTCGCGCATTTTCGGGAAAACACCCATGTTGTACGTCGTCGTCGCGAGCGCCAGCGCCGAATAGCGGAAGGCGTCCTCGACCGCCTCGTACACGTCGGACCGCGCCAGATCCGCGACCGCCACCTTCGCGCCCTTCTCCGCGAGAAGCCGCACGAGTTCCTCGGCGACCGCGCGCGTATGCCCGTAGACGGAGGTATAGGCGACGAAGACGCCCTTCGTCTCCGCCGCGTACCGCGACCACGTGTCGTAGAGCGCGACCGCATGGCCGATCTCCGCCGCCGTCTCGAGCACGGGACCGTGCAGCGGGCAGATGCGCCGGATGTCCAGCTTCGCCGCCTTCGCCAGCAGCGCCTGGACCTGCGCGCCGAACTTGCCCACGATGCCGAAGTAGTAGCGCCGCGCTTCGCAGTCCCACCCTTCGTCGACCGCCGCGTCCCGCGCGCCGAACTTGCCGAAGGCGTCCGCCGAGAACAGCGTCCGCGTCGTTTCGTCGTACGTCACCGTCACCTCGGGCCAGTGCACCATCGGCGCGGAAACGAACCGCAGCGCGTGCCGCCCCGTCTCCAGCCGGTCCCCTTCCTTCACGATTACCCGATTCGCCGCGTAGTCCGTCCCGAAAAAGTTCTTCATCATCGGAAACGCCGCGGCGGACGCGACAATCTTCGCCCCGGGATACCGTTCCATGAACGCCGCGATGTTGGCGGAGTGGTCCGGCTCCATGTGCTGCACGATCAAATAGTCCACCTGCCGGCCCTCCGTCGCGCGGCGGACGTTCTCCAGCCATTCCGCGCCGAACGCCGCGTCCACCGTGTCGAACACGGCGATTTTCTCGTCTTTCAGCACGTACGAATTATACGCCATGCCCTCCGGCACGGCGAATTGGCCCTCGAAAAGGTCAATCTTCCGGTCGTTCACGCCGACGGACACAATATCAGTACTCGCGGACATC
>DJRS01000051.1:404-21064 GCA_002440145.1 Verrucomicrobia bacterium UBA6354 | reverse complement strand
GTCCCGTCCGTCCCGGTCGTCCGGCGAACTTCCCTTTCTGCGCGCGCCGCGTCTCTGCGTGCGATATGCACCGTGGAGAGTTGCAGAGGGTGTAGGGCGGGGCGGTATTTACTGCGCCGGGTCGATATGGTATAATGAACGCACAGGAATGAAAGGAAAGATATGAGTAGAGCATGTGTCCGCAAATCCGTCTTTTGGGCGTGGGTCGTGTGTCTCGGAGTTCCCGCGCACGCGGGGCTGGAATGCGCGTCGGCGTTCGCCGGCCCCTCGGCGTGGAAGGGGAGGGATGTCGTCTTTCTCGGCGACTCCATCACCGACAAATGCCATGTCGGTTGCCAAACCAACTATTGGGGATTCCTCTCGGAGCGGCTCGGTTTCACCGCGCACGTGTATGGAATCAACGGCCGGCAGACGGACGACATCCCCCGGCAGATCGCACACGCGCAGTCGGAATGCGGCGACAAGGTGGACGCCGTTTTCATGTTGATCGGCACGAACGACTACAACGCGGGCGTTCCGCTCGGGGACGTCTTTGCGTTTTCCGAGGAGACGGTCGACAAGGACGGCCGGCAGGTTCTCCTGAAGAAGCGCGAGCCCTCCTGCGACGGGAAGACGTTCCGCGGACGCCTGAACGCGGCGTTTCGCGCGATCAAGACGGCCTATCCCGCGGCGCAAGTCGTCGTCCTGACGCCTCTGCATCGCGGATTCGCCCAGTTCGGCCCGAAGAACGTGCAGCCGGACGAGCGGTACGCGAACGCACGGGGGCTGTTCATCGACGCGTACGTCCAATGCGTGCGCGAAGCCGCGGCGCTTTGGAGTTCGCCCGTGATAGACCTGTACGCCGAAGCGGGGCTTTTGCCGAACGAGCCCGCGTACAACGCGTACTTTGCGCGCGGCGGAGCGGGCGACTCGCTGCATCCCTCCACGCGCGGGCACGAACGACTGGCGCGCGTCATCGAAGCGCGGCTTTCGGCGATTCCGTCCACGTTCCGCTGAGCGTCAGACGCGCGGACCGGTCCGCTTTTCCGGTCGCGTCCGCCGGGCAAATATGGTATAATAGGAAGCAATGAAGGTTGTGAACAGTTTGACGGCGGCGTGTCTCGCGATCGGTGCGGGATTCGCGCTCCACGCCGCGGAGGCGCCGGCGCAGTCCGAGGCGGAGGTCTGGAATGCGGGGGTCGACGCCTATCGCGCCAACGATACGGCGAACGCCTTGCGCCTGTTGCGTCCGCTCATGCTGTCGCGCACGTTCGGCGCGCGCGCGTCTGAGGCTGTCGCGGCGCTCTCCTGCAAGGCCGCGCACGATCCGCTCGCGAACACGAACGCGCTCGCCAATCTGGAGGAAAGCGCGCGCGCGGCGCAGATCGCCCTGCGCGCGGCGCCGGAGGACGCACGACTCAACCGGAACTTCACGCGCTCGACGGAAGGGCTGGCGGCGCTGCGCGAGGCGCGGCACGTGGACGAGGTTCTCGCCGCGGCGAAAGGGCAGGATCCCGCCGCGCTGCTCGATCGCGCGGTGGACGATGCGCGGCGGCTGCTCGCGGCGGCCGGGACGTACCGGACGAACGCCGCGCCGCGTGCCGTGGAGCTGGCGGACGGGCTTGCGCGCCAGGCGGCGGCGCTGGCTGACGTGTGGATACCGGTCCGGGCGGCGATCGCGCAATCCGCCACAAACGAACAGCAGGCGGCGTTCCTCGGCGAACAGATAGAGGCGGCGCAGGGACATGCGCGCGCGGCGGCCGAGAAGCTCGCCGACATGGACGAGGCGGCGTACGGCGAAGCCGCCGCCGCGGAAGCGGACGTCACGCGTTTCAACAAGCTGACGGCGGGCGCGCCCCAGGCGCTGGCGCGCGATCTGGCCGCGCAATCGAACGCCTGGCAGGACGCGGAAAGGATCAACGGACGCCCCTGGCAGAACGACGCGCTCGACTACACGCGGCGCTTCCGCGCGGCCTTCCCGGCCTGGGCGAGGGCTTACGAGCAGCAGGCGCAGAGCGACACGAACAAGCCGCCGTTCACACCCGAGGCCCAGGCAGAGATTTCCAGGCTTTCGACCGAAGTCGAGAAACTGCAGATGGAATGCGCGGGAAAGGAACTTCCGCCGCAACAGGAGAAATGCGTGCAGATGCTGGAGCGCATAAACGAACTGATGCCCAAGGACAAGAACTCAGGCGGCGGGAACGCCAGCCAGCCGCAGAACAACGCGCCGCGGCAGGACAACAGGTCTCCGTCGCCGAACGACGGGCAAGACGGCCAGAAGGGCAAGCCGGATTCCGCGGCGGACGCCCCGAAGAGCGAAGACGGGCAGCGGAGAGAAGACGAAGAACGCGAGAAGGGCGGGCCGGACGCGCCCTCGCCCGGCGAGCAGGAGATCGAGGCGACTTTGAAAAAGGCGCAGGAACGCACGGACGAGCATGAGGCCGAGAAGAAGGCGCGCATGCGCAAGGCGGCCCTGCCGCCGAACGAAAGAGATTGGTAGATGAAGGTAACAGTAGCATGTGGCGGAACGGGCGGGCACGCCTTCCCCGGGCTTGCCGTGGCGCAGGCCCTGCAGAAGCGCGGCCACGAGGTATCGATCTGGTGCGCGGGACGCGCAGCCGAGGAAGGCGTCCTCCGCGCGTGGGAGGGCGCGCGGTTCTCCACGGGGGCGAAGCAGCTTTCCGTCCGGAACGGTCTGGCGATTCTGCGCGCGTTTCTGCGCTGCCGGCGCGAAATCCGCCGCGCGCGGCCGGACGTGCTGCTCGCGATGGGGAGCTATTCGTCGCTTCCGCCGGTTCTCGCGGCGTACTTCTCGGGCGTTCCGGTCGTCCTGCACGAGGCGAACACGGTGCCCGGCCGCGCCGTGGAGTTTCTGTCGCGCTTCGCCCGGTGCGTGGCGACGAGTTTCGAATCGACGGCGCGCTACCTGCCGAACAAGAAGGTCGTACGGACGGGTCTGCCGGTCCGGGCGGACATTGCGCAGGGCAAACGGTTCGGCTTCATCCCGCCGAACGCATTCGTCGTTTTCGTGACGGGCGGGAGCCAAGGCGCCCACCGCGTGAACGAACTCGCGAGCGCGGCGCTCGTCAAGATGGCGCGTGCGCTCGCGAAACGGGGGAATCCCGCCCAGCGTCCGCTTTACGTCATCCACCAGACGGGCCGGCTGGACGAAGGAGCGGTCATCGCGGACTATGCGCGCGCGGCTCTGCCGGCGCGCGTGCACGCGTTCGAGTCGGACATGCCGGACGCTTTCGCGTCCGCGGATTTCGTCGTCGCGCGCGCGGGGGCTTCCACGTGCTTTGAACTGGCCGCGTGCGGGAAACCGGCGTTGCTGATCCCGTTGCCTTCCGCCCTGCGCAACCACCAGCACGGGAATGCGCAGGCGTTCGTGCTCGCGGGCGCGGCGGACGAAGGCGTGCAGGCGGAACTGACGGCCGATGGGCTGGCGCACTATCTGCTCGCCAAGTACGACCGCCCGGACGTCCTGCGGAAGATGGGCGAAAAGATGTCCGCGCTCGCCGAACCGCACGCCGCCTTGCGCGTGGCGGCGCTCGTCGAGGACGTCGCCGCCGAGGCGCGCGCGCACACCACCAAAGGATGAAGAGGATTCGATATGCAACTTGTGACGCCCGCCATTCGCGATTCCATGGCTTCTTCGAGCTGGATCCGCAAGATGTTCGAGAAGGGGATCGAGCTGAAGAAGCGGTACGGCGCGGAGGCCGTATGCGATTTTTCGCTCGGGAATCCGGACGTGCCGCCGCCCGCCAAGACGGCGGACGCGCTGCGTGAAATCGCCACGCAGGCCGTGCGCCCGCTCGGGCTGGGGTACTGCCCCAACGCCGGCATCCCCGAAGTGCGGGAGGCGCTGTCCGCCTGGCTGGCGCGCCAGCAGGAGACGCGGCTCGCGGCGGAGGACGTCGTGCTGACGGTGGGCGCGGCGGGCGCGCTGGTGAGTTTCTTCCGCGCGGTCGTCGAGCCGGGCGACGAGATCCTGACGCCGGCGCCGTACTTCGTGGAATACGGCGCGTACTGCGGACATTTCGGCGGCGTCCTGAAGGCGATTCCGTCCCTGCCGCCGACGTTCCGTCCGGATGTCGCCGCGATCGCCGAGGCGATCACGCCCCGGACGCGCGCCATCATCCTGAATTCGCCCAACAATCCGACTGGCGCGGTCTATCCGGCGGAAGACGTCGCCGCGATCGCCGCGCTTGTCGACAAGGTCAACGAGACGCGCGAACGCCCGGTTTTCATCTTGAGCGACGAGCCTTACCGGGCGTTCGTCTACGATGGCGCGCGCGTGCCGGCGATGCTGCCGTTCTCCAAGTGGACATGCGTGGCGGGCAGTTTCTCGAAGACGCTCTCGCTCGCCGGCGAGCGCATCGGCTATTTCACGGCGAACCCCGCCATGCCCGGACAGCAAACGTTGATCGCCGCGATGACCCTCACGAACCGCACGCTCGGCTTCGTCAACGCGCCCGTCATCGGCCAGCGGCTTGTCGCCGCCCTGCTCGACCAGACGGTGGATTTGGACGTCTACGACCGCCGCCGGCGGCTCATGGCGCGCGTTCTGCGCGAGGCGGGCGTTTCGTTCGAGATGCCCAAGGGCGCGTTCTACATATTCGCCCGATCGCCCGTCCCGGACGACCTCGCGTTCGTCGACGCCCTCTTGCAGGAGAAGATTCTCGTCGTGACGGGGAAGGGGTTCGGATTCGGCGGTTATGTGCGCCTGAGCTACAGCGTGGACGAAAAGATCATTCTCCGCGCCGCGGACGGGTTCAAGCGCGCGGCGGAAAGGTTGCGTGCGCAATGACGGGGGCGTTTCTTCTGCCTTTGGTTTTAGCCGCGGCGCCCGTTTCGTCCGACCCGGGCGGACGGAGCGTCACGTTTACCGCGACGGCGACCGGATGCGCGACAAATGCGCCGCTCGAGTTCATGTTTGTCGGTCCGAATTCCGATCGCGACTACGAGGCTCTTTTCGTGACGGACGCTTCGCTGGCGGACATCGCGGCGGCTTGCGCGCAGGCGGGATTTCCGCCCGGGCATCCCGTTGACGCCAAGGCCTGCGTATTCCGGGCGTGCGGCGAAACCGTCGAGCTCTCGCCTGGTCCGGCGGACTTCCTCGTTGACGCGCAGCGTCCCGGTGCGGCTTTGCCCGACGCGATCTATACGGGCGGCGCGCGGACGGAGACGGGAGCGCTCCTTGCCGGCCAAACCATGCCGGCGGCGTTTTTCGCGCTGTATGATTGCGGCCAGTCGCCTCTGCAATTCGACGAAGTCCTCGACCAGTCCCGGTCCTACGG
Source organism: Verrucomicrobia bacterium UBA6354 (assembly GCA_002440145.1). GTDB lineage: Bacteria > Verrucomicrobiota > Kiritimatiellia > RFP12 > UBA1067 > UBA1067. Next base: position 15,785 of record DJRS01000051.1, on the reverse strand, counting down.
CCGGTTCTTGCCGAAGCGCGCATTCAAAAAGGGTGAACGCCGCGCCTTCACCCTGAAATGGAGCGGCACGCCAAACGTCCGCGAAAAGACGTTGAACCTTTCGCCCGAGACCGCACGGCGGGAACTGGACGATTTCAGCCGGCAGGCGACAAACGGCGTTTGGAACGTGCTGGCCGCGTTCGACGGCTCCTTCACGGTGCGTCAAGCCGTCGCCGTCGCCAAAGCATTGGAGGCGATCGATTCGCCGGCCGTCAAGATCAACGGCGTCCGTGAAGGGCAGTTCTATTTTCGCGCCTTTCTGCCGCTGCCGCAATGGCGCGACGCGTCTTTGCGCCTGGCGCAGCCGCCGGAAGTCCATTTCGGGAAGGAAGACGCGCTATCGGTCACGCACTTTCTTGAGGACTGGAGCCAACCCGGGGCGACCGAACCGAAACTCACCGCTGCGACCCGGTCGTTCTCGAAGGTTGAAGACGCCGCGGCGTACGCGCTCGACCTGGTCGGCAAGTCGCAAACCATGCTTCTCTACGCTTCGCCCGCCGAGAAACTGTGGCGCCTGTATGAATTCCGCCGCGCCGTCGCGGGCGATGCCGTCCTAAACTGGTACGTATTCGCAGAATGAACTTCAACGATTCAGAACCGCTTGCCGCGCGCATGCGCCCGAAGACCCTGGACGAAGTCGTGGGGCAAGACCACATTCTGGGGCCGGGAAAACTGCTGAGAAGGGTGATAGAGGCCGACCGGCTGACAAACGTCATCTTCTACGGTCCGCCCGGATGCGGCAAAACGACCTTGGCGGAAGTCATCGCGCACACGACGAAGCGCGGTTTCGTCCGCCTTTCGGGCGTCATCTCGGGCGTGGCCGACATCCGCACGATATGCGACCGCGCGCGCAACGAACTCGGCGGATTCGGGACATTGCTTTTCGTCGACGAGATTCATCGTTTCAACAAATCCCAACAAGACGTCCTGCTGCCCTATGTCGAAGACGGCTCGGTCGTGCTGATCGGGGCGACCACGCACAATCCCAATTTCTTCATCAACACCCCGTTGACCTCGCGCTCGCTAGTCTTCGAGCTGCATCCGCTCAGTCCACAGGCGATCGGGCAGTTGCTGGATCGCGCATTGGCGGATCCCGAGAATGGGTTCGGAAAGATAAAATCGCGCTTTGACGCGGATGCAAGAAAGTTCCTTTCCGCGCTCTCCGACGGTGACGCGCGCCACGCCTTGACGGCGCTTGAAATCGCCATGCGTTCCACGCCGCCGGACGAGAAGGGCGAAGTGCATTTGACGCTGGATGTGATCCAGGAATGCATCCAGAGGCGCCAGGTTCGCTATGACAAGAAAGAAGACGAACATTACGATACCATATCCGCGTTCATAAAGTCCATTCGCGGAAGCGACCCGGACGCGGCGATCTACTGGCTTGGCAAGATGCTTGTCGCCGGCGAAGATCCGCGTTTCATAGCGCGGCGGCTCGTCATCAGCGCGAGCGAAGATATCGGCAACGCGGATCCGCGCGGCATTTCCGTCGCGGTGGCGGCCATGCAGGCGTGCGAGTTTGTCGGCATGCCCGAGTGTGCGCTCAATCTCGCCCAGGCGACGACATATCTCGCCTCGGCGCCCAAGTCAAACGCCAGTTATCTGGCGGTGAAAGCCGCGATGGCGGATATCCGCACGGGAGCAGTCCAGCCTGTTCCCGAGCATTTGAAGAACAAGCACGTCAAGGCGATCGGGAGCAATGAGGTGACGGAATATAAATATCCGCATGATTTCAAGGATCACTTTGTCGATCAAAGCTATCTGAGGGTACCCAAGTCCTATTACCGCCCGACAAACGAGGGTTATGAGTCGACGATAGCGAAGAGGCTGAACGCCCTAAAAGGAAAGTTAACATAACCGCCATTAGGGCATAATCTGAAATCTTGAAACTTTTACATAAAAAGGACAAATATGGCAGACTATTCCAATGAACCGCAGAACGGGACGCTCAACGATTCGAACAAGGTTAGTTTGTATACGCCCGCAGACAATCTGAGCGATTTTCCCGTGCTGAAAGCTTTCCGGCAATACATAAATGAAGAACAGGTCAAGGCGCAGAAACGCATGACGCTGTTGTGCGCATTGTTCGTTGCCATTCTCTGCGTGGTCGTTGCCGTCTTTGCCATTCTTTTGACAAACGCGAACAACGACAATTCAAGACTGAACGACCGACTCCTCCAATTGGCGCTCAAATCCACGGATTCCGCCGAAAACGCCTCCGCGAGCGACCGGTCATTGAAGACATTGACGGATTCCATCTCGCAGATCCAATCCCAAATGGGCGAACAGCAGGCAAAACTCATAAAAGAGCAGCAGTCCTTGTTTGAAGAGAGATTGAAAATGTTGACGAACGCCAAGTCGGCCGAAAACAAGACCGAGGCCGCTTCCCCTAGGCAAATCGCCGCGGAAAAGAAAAATCGCCAAACCGAAGAGCGCCTGCGGAAAGAGATGGAAGCGTTCAAGAAAGAAAAAGAGCGGCTGGTGCGCGAGAAAGAAGAATTGCGTCAACAACAAATAGAACTGCAACGCCGTAAACTTTATCCAGAATATTACAATCAAGCGACGAACAAAGCCCCCTCCCAACCGGAGGCGGACGGGAAGGCACAGACCCCTTCCCAACAGGGTTTTATCGATTATTTTGGGCAATACGAAGAAGACGGCGATTCTGAAGCCGCGCAAGCCCCTGCGAAGACGACAGAACGCGTGCCGGTTCGGAACGATAAATCTGCCGTTCGCAAGCCCAAAGTTTCCGATCCCAAGCCCGCATACGACAATCTCACGATCAAATCCGAAGCGGGCGAGTCCATCGATTGGCAGATTCCATATGACTGACGCCCAGGATCGGCCACCCCTTCCCTGAAACAGCACTGCGTGTAATTGAGGGCTCCCTTGAAGATGCCCCGCCATTCAGAAATACACCGAACGCGTTCCGGCAGCCCTTCGTAGCGCGGCGTTTTCAACCGCGCTGCGAAGAAGGTGGAGCATGCAATCCTGCGAATGTGTTTTAAACGGAAAGGCCAACTGTTTCAAGCGTGGCCGGGAAGACGCTCAGACTGGTTGCAAGACCCAGCGTTTGTTGTACCAGAACCACTGTTCGGGATGCGCGACGACTTCTCTGTCCAACAACTCGAACGCGGCGCGAGTTAAACGCGCGGCTTCCGCTTTCTTGTCCGCGGCATTTGGATTCGGACGCAAAGTCCCCAGGTGCACAAATTCATGACGGCCGTTCGTCCGGCGCATGGCCGCCACAATCAGCGGCACTCCGCAGGATACGGCAAACATGGCGCCTGCATGGGAGACATTCGCTTTTCCCCCAAGGAAACCAACCTCGACATCCGGCTGAGGAACGCGCAAGTCGGGCAAAATCGCAAAGACACGCCCTTTTAGTATGGCGGACTTGATATCCACGAGTGTCTTTGCGCGGCCTCTTTCCACGACGTCAAAATCGCCATATTGGCGCTTCATCCACGCATCGATCTTCGGATTGCGCTGTTTCGCGGCAATCGCGCACAGCCGGATGCCGTATTTGGACATCGACCAAGCGGCCATGTACCAGTTCCCGGAATGCGGCACCATGACGACGGCCCCGCGTCCGTCTTTGAGATAGGATTGGAGTTTATCCTTGTAATGGAGTCCTGAAATGACATAACGGTCCATCCACTTCCGGTCCAAATAAGGCGCGCGGATCATTTCAATCGCGATTTGGAGCACATTTGACAGGCTTTGGCGGGCAATGCGGCGGCATTCCGACGGGGATTTTTCAGGGAAAACGCCCTGGATGCGCGCCAGAGTCCGCTTGCGTTTGAAATGCAAGACATCAAATGCGAAAATTCCAATACCCTTTGCCAAAGCGCAGGCGAAGCGGTAGGGCAAGGCGTTCACAAGCGCACAAGCGCCGCGAAGAAGCCCATACTCCACATGTGTTTGCAGGGCGCTTTTCTTCATGGCACCGTCCACATTCCGTCAAAAACGCGCTGGACGGGGCCGGTCAGCGTGATATTCGAGAAATCGTCCGCCGCGTACGTGCCGTCGACGACCAGGGTGTCGCCGCGGACGGTACGGACCTCCACCGGAAACGCCCCGTTCCCGTTCGCAATCCCGACAAGCGCCGCGGCGACCGCCCCCGTCCCGCAGGCGAAGGATTCCGCCTCCACGCCCCTTTCGTAGGTACGGATGGCGACCGCATGGGGAGAGGTCCAGTGCACAAAGTCCACATTCGTCCCCTCCGGGGCGAACGCCGGCGCATTCCGAATGCGGCGGCCTTCCGAAACGACGTCGACGGACCCTAGATCGGGTTCTTCGACAATCTGATGCGGGACGCCCGTCACGATGAAGTTTCCGCGGCGGTTTCGGGGAGCGGGCATGGCCAGACGAACCTGCGTCGGACCCAGCAGTTGGGCGGTTATTTCGCCGGCGTCCGTCTCGAAACGCATGCTGTCGGACCGTGCCGCGCCAATCTCGCGCGCAAACGCCGCGACGCATCGCGCCCCGTTCCCGCACAAATCGGCGGAAGAGCCGTCCGGATTGAAGAAGCGCATGCGGAAGTCCGCCTTCCGGGATGTCTGCACAAGGATGACCCCTTCGCAGCCGATGCCGGTCGGACGGTTGGCGAAGGCGGCAATCTGGTGAGGCGCAACGAGCGGGAAATCCCCTTTCCGGTCGTCGACCAGAATGAAATCGTTCCCGGCGCCGTGCATTTTGACGAATTTTATGGACTTCATCATCAGAAAGAAAAGATGGAATCAAGATAATTCGCCATTGGCCGCGGCATTTTCCCGCCCTTTGTTTGGCGGATGAGATCCGCAAGGATCTTGTACGACTCCTCCAGAACGACGTCGTTTGCACGCGCGACCTTGTTTCGTCCGCGGCGGGTGCGGGTCTGCGGCTCCTCGTCCTCGCCCCCAGACTCTTCTTCTTCCTCCAATTCGCGATCCTGGGCCATTTGGGCCTTGCGGACGGCATAATTCAACGACACGAATGTGCGATCCATCGCTTCTTTCGTGCCCTTGACATGTGCCAAATGCCGCGCGTAGCGTTCGTTTTTGGCCAGACGCGCTGCGGAATTCGTGACGAGAACGGGAACATAGTCGGGCAAATTCCAAGCCATCCTGTAATTGGCCGGCAAGATCCGCGTAAAAGGCAGCGCGTTGGGGAGTTTGTCTTCGCCAATATCAAGCGAATCAAGAATGGACGGGAGGTGGATGTCCGCCTCAACTCCCTTGACCTGTGTCGAGTCACCGTTTATGCGATAGAAACGCGCGGTCGTCAGCTTGAGCGATCCATATTTCTCCGGGCCAAGCCCCATGACGGTTTGAACCGTCCCCTTTCCGTGTGTGCGACTGTCCCCAAGAACTATGGCGCGCCCCGTATCACGCAAATGGGCAGCCACAATCTCGCTCGCCGAGGCGCTGGCGCGATCCGTCAAAACAACGACCGGCCCGTCAAAGGCGACCGGATTCCCCGGCGGTATCGGGAGCGGTTGGATGACGCGATTGTCGCGAATGAGGACGACGGGGCCCGACGGAACGAAAAGAGCCGAAAGCATGACTGCCTCCCTCAAACTTCCGCCGCCGTCACCGCGCAAATCAAGCACAAGGCCCTGGATCCCCGAGGCGTTGAATTCGGCGATGTATTTCGCAACGTCCTCCGCACTGCTGCGGTAGCCGTCGCTTCCCGGTTCCTTGTCCATTGTGCCGTAGAAACCGGGCAAATAGACGTAGCCCACCTTGTTTGTCACACCCCCAAGCGAGACGCGCTCCACATGTCCCGTCGCGGCGGCGTCGTCCAGTTTGATTTCGTCGCGCGTCAATTCTATGCGTTTTTTCGTCACCCCGCTCGTGTCCTTGCGCGGAACGATCTCGAGCGTGACCTTCGTGCCCTTCTTGCCGCGGATCTTTCGGATGGTCTTGTTCATCGGCTTCCAGAGGATGTTTTCCATCTTGCCGGGTTCGTTCTGGACGCCCACGATCTTGTCGCCTTCTTTGATGCGGCCGTCCATGTCCATTGGGCCGCCCGGCATGATTTCCACAATCTTCAAGGCGCCGTTGTCCATGGACAGCACCGCCCCGACGCCGCACAGCGTAAGGTTCATGTCCATGTCGAAGTCTTCCTTCGAAAGCGGCGACATGTAGTCGGAATGCGGATCGTACGCGTGGGTAATGGCGGAAAGGAAGTTCTGCAGGATGGTTTCCGGTTCCGGTTCGGTCAGGGCGATGAAATATTGGCGGTAGCGCGTAATGAGATTCTGCCGCGGATCCGTGATTTCTTCTTCCAGTTCGTCGTCCGCGTCCGGCTCTTTCTTCGCGGACTCGTCTTGGACGCCGTTTTTCCTTTTTTTGTCCTTTTGGGCCGAAACGACCGTGTTCGTGGCCGAAAGAAGCTTGTTCGTCTTTTCTTCCGCGTCAAGTTCGCGGGAAATGAGCTGCACGAGCATCTCGTTTTTCATCTTCAACGTCCAGCGTGCTTCCGCCTCTTCCTTTGTCCGGGGCCACGGTGCGTTTTCCCGTTTCAGCTCGTAAACTTCGTTCGTGCCGTCAAACGAAAAAGAGGCGGTCGCCAGAAGATTGGTGGCGAAATCGATCCGCTCCTTGAGACGCCGACAGAAAAGCCGGTGCACGTCATAGCCGAAAGAAACGTCGCCGGACCGGACTTCGTCGTCCAGCGTCGTTTCATGCGCGGCAAGACACTCCAAATCCTCCTGCAAAAAGACGGAATGGTCATAATCGTAGAAGGTCACGAGATTAGTCCATGCCTTGCGTGAAATCGCGTCGTCCAGCGGGCTCTGCAAAACATGGTACTGCGTCAGAGTATTGGCCATGCGCTGTGCGATCTTGCCATAGTAATTCTTCGGCTTGAGCGATTCCGCCTCGTCCGCACAGGCGAAATAGGAAAGACAAGCGATGGACAAAAGAACGGGAAGCGACAAAACAGCTGCTTTTTTCATTTCAAATTCTCCAATAGACCAATCAACCGTGCGAGTTCGGCCGGCTGCAGAACGACTTTGGACGTCTGAAAACACGTGTCGATTTCGGCCGCATTCATGACGACGATGCCCTCGACTTCCGCAATATGCGCGGCGAACGTATCGCTCGCGAAGGCCAAAACCGGCGTGACAGGCCCGTCATAGCCCAGTTTCGCGAGCACTTTCCGGACGCTTGCCGCTTCCCGAGCCGCTTGCGCAAGCGGGGAATGGTCGGGAAGTTGACCGTCCAGAAGAATATGGTTTTCCTCGACCGTGACGCGGCCGCGCCAACACTTGGTCTCGATCGCGAATACGCCCGCCGGGCCTATCACGACATGGTCCACGCGGCAGTTTCCCGCTTTGAAATCGTTATAGACGTGATAGGCATCCGGGATCTTCCGCAGAAGTCCGGCGACATGCTCTTCGCCACGGGCGCCGATAAAATAGCGTTCGATGCGCTGAAGCCCCCTGAGGAGACTCAAACCGAGGAAAACAAGCGCACCCACAAAAAGAATGACGCCGGCCAAGATGGACGCGAAAATCGCAAGCGCGAGCGCAAACCCGAGAAGCATGACCGCGGCAAACACCGGCCAAAGCCCCAAAACCGTGCCTTTCACGCGTGCCCATTCTCCCGGAACTCCATGTATTTTCGCCATAAATCCTCAACTTTCCTTCCTTAAAGCGGCGACAAGCGTCGGCGCGTCCAATCCATAACGCGCCTCCAATTCCGCCGGCTTGCCCTGGGCAATATACTCGTCCGGCCAGCCAAATCGGCGGTCCGCCCCGATTGCCTCGCCCAGACCGCCCAAGAGGCACCCATTTTCCAGACTCGCGATTTCCATTCCCTTGGCGCGCTGTCGGGCCAGGCGTTCCGTGTCCAAAGGCTTTAGATAACGCACCGGGACGACTTCCACATCCCCCAGTTCCTGTGCGATCGCATTCGCTTTCGCGAGCCAGTCCGGCGTAACCCAAAGGGCGATCCGCGGCGTTTTCGCCGGCTTTACGGGATCCAAATGCTCTGGCGCTGAACCGCGCGGATAGCGGATAACCGTGGGGCCCGGCCGTTTCAGGGCCTCTTCCAGCATAATCCGCAAATCTTCCGCGTCTTTCGGCTCGACGATGGTGAGCCCGGGCAACATGCGCAACATCGCGTAGTCATAGAGCCCCTGGTGCGTGACGCCGTCCGCCCCCACGATTCCGGCGCGGTCCACGCAGAAAACGACCGGCAAGCGTGCGATGCAGACATCGTGCATGACCTGATCTATTGCCCGTTGGAGGAATGTCGAGTAAACGGCGACAACCGGACGCAGCCCGCCGGCCGCCAACCCGGCCGCGAAGGCGACCATGTGCCCCTCGGCGATGCCCACGTCAAAGAACCGCCTGGGGAATTCCCGCGCAAACGGCATAAGCCCCGTCCCCGTCATCATGCCTGCCGTCAAGGCGACTACCCGCTCGTCCTTTCGCGCCGCGGCGCAAACCGCCCTTCCGAACACATCGCTCCAGGTATCATCAGCGGACACGGCGACAGGCATGCCGTTCGCCAAGTCGAACGGCCCCACGCCATGCCACCGGGTCGGGTTTCGTTCCGCCGGCGGATATCCCTTGCCCTTTTTTGTGACGACATGCACAATGACACTGCGCTTATCCTCTTTCGCGACGGTAAACGCCGCCTTGAGCGCCGCCAAATCGTGTCCATCGACCGGTCCTATATAGCGGATGCCGAAGTTTTCGAAATAGGAATTCGCCAAAAAGAGCGATTTGACGCGACTCTCGAGCAAATGATAGAGCCCTCGCAAGAACGTCAATTTAAGCGCGTGCCCCGCTTTTTCCGCGGCGGCTTTCACGCGATTGTAGCGCACCCCCGAAATGAGATGACCCAAAAAGCGCGCGAAACTCCCGGCGGGCTTGGAGATGCTCATCTCGTTGTCGTTGAGGACGATGATAACCTTGTTCGTCGCCGCGGCGCAATTGTTGAGCGCTTCGAAACTTGTTCCGTTGACGATGGAAGAATCGCCAATGACGGCAATGACATGCTCGTGCGTACCCTTCCGGTCGCGCGCCGCGGCATATCCTTCTGCAACCGAAAGCGCAACCCCGGCATGTCCGGCAACAGCGGCATCATAGGGGGATTCGAGCGGGTTCGGAAAACCCGAAAGCCCGTCCAGTTGCCGTAAAGTCCTGAAGCGTTCCGCGCGATCCGTCAGAATCTTCCAGGCGTATGCCTGATGCCCCACATCGAAGACGACCTTGTCGACTTTCGGATCAAACACCTCCGCAAGCGCAAGGCAAATCTCGACCGCGCCCAAGGAGGAGGCGAGATGTCCCCCGTTTCGGGATACCGTCTCCAAAATCTGACTGCGTATCTCCTGCGCCGTCTTCATTCCGCATCCTTCCGCTTCAGAAGAAGAAGCGTCGTGGCATTCTGTCCGAAATCTTCCATTTCCATCGCCAAATCGTAGTTTTCGCGCAGAATCCGGCAAAATTCAGCCTGTTGCGCCCACGGACGTTCCGTGCAAGCCGGCGGAACGATCGCAAACGAATAGCCCGAAAGCGCCGCGACTTTGCAGGGAGCGGACGCCAAAAGCGCACGCCATTCATCGTCCGAAAGTTGGCTGAAAGGCCCCATTTCGAGCCCGCGCGGCACTTTCCGCCCGGCTTCCACGGCGAGATAGAGGTCCTGCGTAAGGATGTCCGCCCCGCCCGGATCCAGCTTTTCGACTTCCTTGACCGCCTCTTTGAGCTGCGCCAATTCGGGTTTCGCCTTCTTGCGCGTCCAGAAACGGTCCTGTCCGTTGGTCGTCCATTCCTGCAAGAGTGGCGAACCGAAGGAACCGGCCCAGGCGAGGCCCAAAGCCAGCCAAACCCACAAATACGACTGGGAGGCGTCGGTTGTGCGGTTCATCAAAACGGAAACGATCCCCACGGCCAGAAGCGGCATAATCGGCACTTGATAATCCTCATAGGGGAATGGCGCGGCGATTTGCACGAGAAAAACCGCGGCGAATCCCGCAAAACACAGAATCTGCCCCAGGGAAGACGCCTGCCCGCCGGGTCTATCAGCCGGAGCGGGGACGGATTTCTGCCAAAACAGGGTGATTCCGCCGAAAATGAAGACAGGCGCGTACCACCGGACCAGGCGGCTCAGACTGCCGATTGTGAAAACCGGGTCGAACCCGCCTCGCGCGGCATGGTAGGCTTGCGCGGCGAAAAAGCCCTCCCGTGCGCCCGGGTCGAGAAGGAAAGGCGCGAAAACGAGCCCAAGCGAAACGAGCCCTCCCAGACCGAACCAGAAGAACGCCCACTTTTGCCCACGGAAAGCAAACAAAAGCCCCACGGAGACGACGATCAAAAGAGCGCCGAGACTTATCCGCGTTCCCGCGGCAAAAAGAAGCGCCGTCCCCGACAAGAACATCAGGACGTTCTTTCCAATGGAAAAGTCCTTCTTCAGCCCGAGAAGAAGGAAAAGATACCCGGTCAAGACGAAGATCCCGGCAAGTGCGTAAGTCTTCGGAAGAGCCGTGTAATAGACATGATAGAGGTTAGAACCGAGCAAAAACGCGACAAGAAGCCCCGAAACGCCGCGTTTCTCGCGCGGAACAAGCTCCTGCACAAGGCGAACGGCCGTCAGTATGCCCAGAAGCCCGAATGCCGCGGTCAGAAGGCGTCCGCCCAGAATGCCCTTGAACAGCCCTGTGAAAGCCGAATAGACAATCGGCAAAAGCGGGGCTTGCGTAAAGAAGAAATCGCGGTAGGGCATCTCCCCTTCCCGCACCAATCGCGCGGCATAGAGGTACCACCCCTCGTCCTGGTTGAGCGCCCCCATCCAAATGGCGGCACCCGCCAGAGCGAGATAGGCGAACAAGGCGGCTATCGCGAATTTCTTCATGCTTCCCGGCAATTTTCCGCTTTAAACGCGCTCGGCATTGCGCAACTCGAGTTCCGCCTTGTATGCCGCGAGGTCGACTTTCTTGCGCGCCACGCCGGACTTCACAGCCGCTTCGGCAACGGCATACGAAACGGCGACAAACAGACGGCGGTCAAACGGTTTCGGGATGATGTAATCCTTGCCGAACTCCAGATTCTCGCCCGGATACAGCGCCTTGACTTCTTCCGGAACCGGCTTCTGGGCGAGTTGGGCGAGCGCATGCGCCGCGGCGACCTTCATTTCCTTGTTGATCGTTGTCGCCTGCACGTCCAAAGCGCCGCGGAAGAGGTAGGGAAAGCCCAAAACGTTGTTGATCTGGTTCGGATAGTCGCTCCGCCCCGTCACCATGACATAGGGCTTGTCGCCAAACGCCTGCGCGACTTCCTCCGGACGGATCTCCGGGTCGGGGTTCGCCATGGCGAAAATGGCCGGGAAGTCCGCCATCTTCTTGACATCCTCGCCCGTCAGCACGTTCGCCGCGGATACGCCGATAAAGACATCCGCCCCGACGAGCGCCTCTTTCAGGGTTTTGGGGCCGGGCGCAATGGCATGGGCGCGTTTATAGGGATTCAAATCGGACCGGTCGGCCGAAATGACGCCCTTCGAGTCGCACATCGTCACGTTTTTCACGCCGGCGGCCTTGCACATCTCGCAGATCCGGATGCCCGCGGCGCCCGCGCCGTTCATCACGATCTTGAGATCGGCGAGTTCCTTCCCCTTCAGCGCGGCATAGTTCATGACGCCGGCAAGCGAAATGACCGCCGTGCCCCACTGGTCGTCATGGAAGACGGGAATGTCCAACTCGGCGTCCAGGCGGTTCTCAATCTCGAAACACGCCGGCGCGGCGATATCCTCCAGGTTGATGCCGCCATATTGCGGCGCAATCGCCTTGACGGCGGCAATGACGCGCTCGGGATCTGTCTTCCCGGTATCCGCGCCACCCTGCCGGCAATGCGCGACCGGCACCGGCCAGGCGTCCACATCGCCAAAACTCTTGAAAAGGACGGCTTTTCCTTCCATTACCGGAATCGACGCGGCGGCGCCGAGGTCGCCGAGACCCAAAATCGCCGTGCCGTCCGAAACGACGGCCACCAGATTCGGCTTGGCCGTGACAGAATAGACCGCTTCCGGATTCGCCGCGATTTCCTTTACCGCGAGCGCCACCCCCGGCGTGTAGGCGAGGCACAAATCCTCCTTCGTCTTCAAGGGACGCGGCAGTCGCACGCCCACTTTGCCGCCCTGGTGATAGGCAAGGACGTCTTCTTTTGTGAAGTCGCTCATTTTTTGTTTCCTTTTGCTATTTCTTGCTCACTGAACATGAATCGAGAGATGCCGACACCCGTCGGCTCCAAAATCTTCTTGACGACCGCTTCCCATTCGGGGGTCATAAGGCATGTGATGACGACCGCTTCCGCGCCCGTCCGGGCGATTATCCGCGGCGCTTCGTTGATCGATCCGAAAACCTTCAATCCGCCGATGTACTTTCCGCGCAAATAAACGTTATCGTCTATAAACCCCACCACGAGACGGTTGTTTGTCAGATATTGGCGCACCAATTCGCGACGGAACGCGCGATAGCGAAGACCTGAACCATAAACGAGGATGCGGGTGACGTCCGGACGCGTCTTCAGGCGCGAAAATTCAATGGAATAGAAGATGTCGCGGACAAGTCCGCGCAGAAAACGGACGAAAACCATGCCGCTGAACGAAAAAACGAAGAAAAGAATGCAAAAAGCGAGCCCGTTCTTCAACGGCTGGGCAAAGTAGGTCAGAAGACTGCCGCCCAACGCGACACCGAGCAGACAGGCTCCGGCCAATATGACGTAATTGATGATCATGGCGCGCGACCACATCGTGCGGTAAACGCCAAAAACCACAAGAACCGACAATATGCAGATAAGCCGCGCCGGCAAGTCGCACGAGAGCATCTCGCGCGTCAGGGGCGCGCGAAGAATCCAGCAGCACAAAAGAAAACTCGCCGCAATCGCGAAAACGTCGCAAACAAGATAGAACGGCACGGCAAACCGCGTCCACCGGTGCCGCTGCGGATTTCTCCGCGCATGCGCGACTTCGTTCAGAAGACGCCCGGCGTCGTAAAGCTCGATCTGCGACATCTCGCGAAAGGCGACCGCCCCCACGACCCCCACCGCCACCACCCAGATGAACGCGTTGTGCGCGTCGAAAAGGAGGTTCAAAAGCCCGATCGCCACGAGGAAAAGCGTGGCCAAGTACAGGATCCACGCCGCCTTGCGCTGATTGGACCCGACCATGCGCAAAATACGATGGTGCAAATGGTCGGCGTCCGCCGTCATCATCTTGCCGTTGCCCACGTTCGTCGTGTCGCGGCGGTTTATGATGCCGCGGAGCGTCCGGCGCAGAATAGCCAGGAATGTATCGAAAACGGGCACCCCCATCGCCAAAAGCGGCACGCCGATCGATACGAGAAAGGAATCCCCCGTCTGCGAAACAAGCGGCAGGACGGACAGGACGAACCCCACGAACATGGATCCGCAATCCCCTAGAAACACGCTGGCCGGATTGTAGTTGTAGCGCAAAAAGCCCAGCAATCCGCCGGCGAACGCGAGATGGAACAGAATGGCCTGCGGATTGTGGGCGATCGCCGTCGCCGCCCCCATGCCCAACGTCGCGATAAGGGCGATGCCCGAAGCGAGTCCGTCCAGTCCGTCGATGAGGTTGAACGCATTGATCGCCCCCGTGATCCAAAACACCGTCAGCGCGCAATCCACCCACGCCGGCAAATGCGGCCAAAGACGCCGAAAACCCAGATCCCCCCACGCCCAGACGAGCGCGGCGACAAGAACCTGCCCCAGGAGCTTGGCTTTGGGCGGCAGGGAAACCTTGTCGTCCATGTACCCGATGGCGGCAAGCAAACTCCCCAACGCCACAATCTTCCAATAAAGCGCGTCCGAAGCCGTGGCGACCGTCTGCAAAGCCGGACGCCCGGTGAAAACGACGAAAAGCGAGTAGGAGACGAAAACGCCCAGAACGAGGGCGAGTCCCCCGCCGCGCGGAATCGGCACCTTGTTGATCCGCCGCGGATCGGGCTTGTCCACCATGCCCAGACGCCTGTTCATTTCGCGCACAAGCGGCGTCAGGAACAACGTCAGAAGCAACGCCCCCCCAAGGGAGGCCACGAACGGCAAGGATTTGGACAACAAGGCGACCATGCACAATCCTACCGCATGAGCCTGGACAGGAACGCCCGCCAGCGCGTTTCGTCTTTGCAATCCCCGTACACCGTAATCATGACCCAGCGGTCGATGCGGTTGAGGATGGAGCGATCCCAGATGTCGCGCCAGATGCGCGACACGTGGGAAGAGGTCTGGAAGCCGGCCTGATTGTAGAAAGTGTAGGAAAAACGCCGCGCCAGGGTACCCTGCGTCTCGAGGAAAATCTCCCGCCACGAACGCCCGTCGACCGTTATCGTGTGCGGAGACATCATCTGGAAGCCCTGCGACGGCAGGCACAGCTCCGGACGATGGATGGAGCTCTTGCTCGCCCCGCCGATGACCCACGAAACGGCGAAATTCTCCCCCTTTTCCGAGACATAGAGACGCTTGACGAATTGCGTGTCTTTCGGCAGCACCGTCAATTCAGCTTCGCTCACGGGGAGCGCCGAAACCGCATACCCGGCCAGCACGGGCGGCACGATCCCGGGAGCCTCCTCCAGCCGTGGACGCGGCGTCACGGCCTGCCAAAGGGAAACCGGCACGAGCACAAGAAGCGCGAGCGCGAGAACGAAGCAATCGAAAAACGCCCGGCGCGGCTTGTCCGCCGGAGGACGCGCGTCCTCGACCGCGGCTTCAGGAGCCGCGGAGCCCTTTTCCGCGCCCTTCTTGCGCCCGACGCGGGCGATGAGTTCGCTCAAAAGCGGTATGCACAAAAGCGGAACCGCGTACACCGGTATCCACGAGAAGTCGTGGTAGTAGCCCGTCGCGAATTCGCTCGAGGCGACGTGCGCGACAAAACAAATGGAAAATATCCGCATCACGTTGCCGAAAATGGCGAGCGGAATCGAGCAAAGAAAGAGCAGGCCGCGGCGGACCCACGTCTTCTGCACGAAATAGGCGTACCCGGCCGTAATCGCCATGAGCGCGAATATGGAACGCAATCCCCCGCAGGGGTCGGCCACGTCGATCGCGAACGACCCGTCCCCGGCCGCGAGCATCGTGCCCTTCCGGACGATGTCCGCGCCAAAACCATGCATGAGAGCGTAGGCGACAGATGTGGCCAGCAGGCGCAAATGCACCGTTATGACGTCGAGGAACGTCGCGAGCGGAATGCAGAAGCAGAGGAAAAGCGCCGGAAAAACGAACCGCTTGGCCGCCAGCCCCCCGTAGACGATCCACGGAATCGCGATGAGCAATCCCACGAGACCCACGATCTCGAAACGCACCTGCAGTCCGCGCGCGCCGAAGAACCCGAGCGCCAGACA
>DJRS01000051.1:0-264 GCA_002440145.1 Verrucomicrobia bacterium UBA6354 | reverse complement strand
GCGCGGAAAACGTCCGGCGCATGGTGCAAAATCAACTCTTTAAAGCCCCAGAACAGGGCGATCAAGAGCACAATCCAAACACCCAGTTGCATTTGTTTAAGTTTTTCCGACTTCATCGGGGATATTATACCATATTTTTACCCCGAAAACCATAACTTCGTGCTGCGAAAAGTGTACCGAAAAGTGTAACCTGTCGTGAGACACCCGGGACAGACCGTTCCGGAGGATGGCGCGCACGCAGCCAAACCCGTGCGGGCGGCAGGG
>DJRS01000145.1:1749-6884 GCA_002440145.1 Verrucomicrobia bacterium UBA6354 | reverse complement strand
ATCCGTTCCGGGGGTTCCGTTCCCGCCACCGTCTCGAAGCGCGGCTCGACGGGCAAGCCCTCCTTGCGCCGGGCGTCCAGGTCGTTGCGCACGGAGACGCCCTGCGCGGAAGGAACCTTGGCGAGAAGCGCCGCGGCGAGCCGCGCTTTCCGGGCTTCCGACCAGGCGGACGTCAGCTGGCAGACGAGATGGCCGGCGTAGGCGTCCACGACGACGCCCGGGAGTCCGTCGTTCTCGGCGTTGACGAGCCGCACCGCCCCGGAGGGACGGATCGTCCGGCGGGACAGCGCCGCGCCCAGGCGTTCCGCCAGGAGGTCCGCGGTGGAAAACGCCGGGCCGGGGCCGAACGCGAGCATGCGGACACGGATCTGCGAAACGGGAGACCAGGCGCCGCAGCCCAGCGTCTCGCCCTTCGCGTTCTTGACGCAGACGGTCTCACCGGGCGCGGCGCTTTCGTCCGCCTTTGCGATCGCCCCCGAGAATATCCACGGATGGCGCCGGAGGACGCTTCTTTCGCGTCCCTTTTGCAGAATGACTTCCTTCATTTTTCGCACTCTTCTTCAAGTCCTTTATTTGGTCGCGCAGATAGGCGGCGCGCTCGAATTCCAGGTTGTCCGCCGCCTCGAGCATCTCGCGCGTCATTTCGGCGATCAGCTCCTCGGGCGAAGATTCCGTCCCGGGCGCCAGGTCCGGAACGGAAGCGCCCTTGCGCGCGCCGGCGCGGAAGAGGTAACTCGTCTCGGATTGCGCGCGTTTGACGCTGCGCGGCACGATATGGTGCGCCTCGTTGTAGGCGATCTGCTTCGCGCGGTGGCCGTCCGTTATGCGGACAAGTTCGCGCATGGCGTCCGTCTCGTGGTCGGCGTAGAGGATGACGCGTCCGCCGACGTGCCGCGCGGCGCGCCCCGCCGTCTGCACGAGCGAGGTCGTGGAACGCAAGAAACCCTCCTTGTCCGCGTCCAGTATCGCGACGAGCGCCACTTCGGGCAGGTCCAATCCTTCGCGCAGGAGGTTGATGCCCACGAGCACGTCGAACTCGCCCGCGCGCAGGCGATGGAGTATCTCCACGCGTTCGATCGCGTCGATGCCGCTGTGCAGATACTCCACGCGAATGCCCGTCTCGTGCAGATAGTGCGTCAGGTCTTCCGCGCTGCGCTTGGTGAGCGTCGTCACGAAGACGCGGTCGCCGGCGGCGGCGGTCTTGCGGATTTCGCCGATGAGATCGTCGATCTGGGTGGCCAGCGGGCGAATCTCGATTTCCGGGTCCAGCAAGCCCGTGGGCCGGATGACCTGCTCGGCGACGACCTGCGCCTGCGAATACTCGTAGTCGCCCGGGGTCGCCGAACAATAGACGATCTGCCGCGTCTTGGCGTTGAACTCCTCGAACGTGAGCGGACGGTTGTCCTTCGCGCTGGGCAGGCGGAAGCCGTAGTCTATGAGCTTCTGCTTGCGCGCCTGGTCGCCGTTGTACATCGCACGTATCTGGGGGATCGCCACGTGGCTTTCGTCTATGACCGTCAGGAAATCGTCCGGGAAGTAGTCCAGCAGGCACTCGGGCGCGCTCCCCGGCGCGCGGCCCGTCAGGGGACGCGAATAGTTCTCGATGCCGTTGCAGTATCCGAGTTCGCGCATCATTTCGATGTCGTACTCGGTCCGCTCGCGCAGACGCTGCGCCTCCAGGAGCTTGCCGTGCGCGGCGAAGTACTTGAGGCGGTCGGCGAGTTCGGCCTCGATGCGCCCGAAGGCGGCTTCCATCTTGTCCTTGCCGAGGACGAACTGCTTGGCGGGCGTCACGACCGCCGCGGGCATGGACACGCCCGTTTTGCCGCTGACCGGGTCCAGCGTGCGGATGGAGTCCACCTCGTCGCCGAAGAACTCCACGCGCAGGGCTTCCGTCTCGTAGGCGGGGAAGATGTCCACCACGTCGCCGCGCACGCGGAAGATCCCCGGCTCGAACGCATAGTCGTTGCGCGCATACTGCCCCTCGACGAGCCTGTGGAGGAGCTTCTCGCGCGACAGGTTCTCGCCGGTCTTTATCTTGACGGCGAGATCGCGGTATTCGGTGGACTCCCCCAGGCCGTAGATGCAACTGACGGACGCCACCACGATGACGTCCTTGCGCGCGATGAGGGCGTTCGTGGCCGCCAGGCGGTAGCGCTCGATCTCCTCGTTGATCGCCGCGTCCTTCTCGATGTAGGTATCCGTCTGGGGAATGTACGCCTCGGGCTGGTAGTAGTCGTAGTACGAGATGAAGTAGTTTACGGAGTTCTCGGGGAAAAACTCCTTCAATTCCGTGAAGAGCTGGGCGGCGAGCGTCTTGTTGTGGGACAGGACGAGCGTGGGACGGTTCCACCGGGCGATGAGGTTCGCGAGCGTGAACGTCTTGCCGCTCCCCGTCACGCCCTGGAGGATGAGGCGGTCGTCGCCGCGCGAGAGACCGTCGAACAGTTTGTCGACGGCCTCCGGCTGGTCCCCCGTCGGCTTGAACGGGGCGACGAGCTTGAAAAGCCTGTCCGCCACTAGTCGACCAGGAGCAGAAGGCCCAGCGACTCCAGGTCCGCGGCGTCCAGCGCGTAGACCGGGTCGATTTCGACCGGCACGCCCGCCGCGCAGGACACGCCCGCCGCGGCCAGCATGCGCCGCCACTTGTCCTGCATATCCGCGCGGCACGTATCGGGCGAATCCTTCCCTTCCGCGTTCTTCACGGGCGAGAATTCGTCCTTCGGGTCGAACGCCAGGAACGCCGCGGTCTTCGCTTTCGGCAGGATGTCGAAAATGAACTTCTCGAACTTGTAGCCGTTGGGCTCGGACGGCTTGACCACCTTGCCCTTCCCGTTCACGCACGGGATTTTCTTGAACGCGAGGTGGAGCGGCATGGCCTCCTTCGCTTCGCGCGCCAGGAAATCGCGGTCGAAGACGTGGATCGCCGGCGACCCGTACTTGAAGTAAAGCTCGCCCTTGGCCGTCTTGCGCAGGCACTGCTCCTCCGTCATCTCGGAGTACTCCACCATGCGATAGGCCGGCCCGAACTTCATCGGGATGCCCACCTTCTCGAACGGATCGCTCTTCGCGCACAGCTTGAGGGAGTAGTCCGAGTCCTTCAGCACGTGATAGCCGATGAAGGCGGGGTCGGCTATCTCCACGAGGGGATTGTCCACCTGGAAGAAGAAGACGGACGTGACGCCGCGCTCCTTCATGTCATCCAGGGCGCCCGAGCGGTCCAGCGCGGCGAGCAGCCCGCCGTGCCCGTCCGGGCTCATGAAGATATGGCCGGGTTCGTCCAGGATGATCTCGCCGTCCTTCGTCATGCCCGGCCACATGCCCTGGGTGAAGAAGAAGACATCGTCCGGATTCAGCCCGAAGTAGTCGTTCTCCTCGAAACACCGGATGGTCGCGGCGTTGTTCGCCTCGCTCGTCATGATGTAGAACGGAATCGTCGTCTCGTAGCGGAGTTCGCGCGCCAGGATCTTGCGCGCATGGTAGTAGAAAAGCGGCGCGTCCGTCAGCGGACCGATCGGATAACACCCCTTCGGTCCGTCGAATCCGAGCCGCGAGCCCTGTCCGCCCGCCACGAGGAGCGCGGCGACGCGGCCGTTCTCGAGTTCCTTTTCGCCCGCCTCGACGGCGCGCTTGAGCGCGGCGCCCTTCAGCACGTCCACCTTCGGCGCCTTGCCCTTCGAATTGTCCACCGCCTCGACGCCGGCCTCGAGCGCGGCCCGGCACCGCACGACGCTCGCGGGGTCGATTGTCGCGATTTGCGCCAGAAGCGCTTTGCGCTGCTTCTCCGAAAGGGCCTTCCAGTAGCGCAGAACTTGCTCCTGTCCGCACGCTTTCAGTCGGTGTTCAGCTTCTTTGTATGTCATCTTTCCTATCTCCAGTTCTTCGTGTGCCGATGAGTTTCGCCACATGTTTATTATACCATATCCAAGACGGCGCTTCCACCCCCTTTCCGCGCGCGAAAAATACCGAAAAGCGTACCCTGTCGTGAGACACCCGGGACAGACCGTTCCGAGGGGTGGAGAACGGAAGCGAAAAAGGAGCGCCGTCAAGAAAATGTTCGGATTGCCGCCAAGAGGACTCGGAAAGACCTTCGGCAAAGCGTCTCGCCGCGCTTGCATTGTGCCTTCCAATTCTGCACCGCCACACGGCCGAAACCCCGCGCGGGCGACAAGGAACTGCCCCGGAGGCGGCGGAGCAGGGCAAAAACAAATGCTTTTCCACCTACCCGAATAGTCTGTTTTCAGCCTCCGAACACACCCCCCTCATGCGGCTTGGAATTCACCTCGGCTAACATTTGCGCTGATTGGCCATTCCTCCCGCCAAACGCGTCAAAACTGCAACTTATCGACCCAAGACGGAGGTTCACCGAAAAAACGTCGCCGCATGAGGTCCAAAAACATGCGCATGTTAGACCCCCTCACATGCGCATGTCAGGTCCCGTCACATGCGCATGTTAGCCCCTGTCACATGCGGGGGGGGGTGTCGGCGGTTGGTTCCGCGGGGGTAAATTGCCCTCCTGACTCGCCCCAGCCCCGTCTCCTGCCCCGGACGGGGTCGGACGAATAACGGGGGACGGCGGTCGGGAGAGTAGCCGGGGCGCCCGGGACATCCGGGACCCACGGGGCAGTCCCTGCCCGGGACGGCGCACGACCCCCTCCCCCGCGATTTGCCACGATAACGTATAGCGGATTTTCAAGCCTGCACAGTCGACAAACTCCGAGGGGCGACAAAAGACTACGCTAACGCTTCGTCCTGAGAGCTCCGCAGGATCCGCCCCCAAACACAGGCGGACAGCCATTTCAATAGACGGTTGCGCGGTCATGTCCGCGAGCGGGGCGCGCGAAGCCTTGGGCGGAACGTCAGGGAAGCCTTCTGCCGCCCGTCGGAGTTTAGACTCTACGTTGCCATCGGAGAGACGGGTTGCCGTTCCGGCGAGACAGCCACCTCGTTCCGGCGCGTTTGGCCCCCGTTTGGGGCGGTCCCGGCGGGTGAAACGGAGGGGGGGGGGCCGCCTCGCCCCCGGTTTTGGCCGCTATCTGTCTGTTTA
Source organism: Verrucomicrobia bacterium UBA6354 (assembly GCA_002440145.1). GTDB lineage: Bacteria > Verrucomicrobiota > Kiritimatiellia > RFP12 > UBA1067 > UBA1067. The sequence continues at coordinate 1,837 of DJRS01000145.1, read as the reverse complement.
CGTCAGATTTCGGATGAAAACGCAAACTAACGGTCGTTTTCACATCTGCGACCGCTCCGTTCCCGTGCCCATGAGAATTTTTTCTCAT
>DJRS01000145.1:0-1735 GCA_002440145.1 Verrucomicrobia bacterium UBA6354 | reverse complement strand
GAATCTTTTCTCATGGGCACGAGAATCCCGTCTGTTCGTGACGTCCCGCGGCCGGACTGGACAAGGGTCTTCTCCTGTCTGCGCGAAATATCCGCTCCTGCCATCGGTTCTGCTCTCCATCCCCCGGGTCGACCTGCCCCGGGTGTCTCACGACAGGGAATACTTTTCACCAACATTTCGCATTCCCCGATTCGCTTCGTTTTGGTATAATAGAGGCATGGACAAGAAACTGCGCTATGCAATGGTTGGCGGCGCCGCCAACTCTTTCATCGGACCCGTCCACCGCATGGCGGTGCGGATGGACAATCTCGCCGAACTCGCGGCGGGCTGCTTCTCGCGCAAGCCCGACGTCAACGCCCAGACCGCCGCGGCGCTCGGCATCGAGCCGGCGAGGACCTACGCGGACTGGCGCGCGCTCCTCGCGGCGGAGCGCGGCAAGATCGACTTTGTCGCCGTCTGCACGCCCAACGATTCGCACTACGAAATCGCCAAAGCCGCCCTCGAAGCAGACCTGGACGTGATGTGCGAGAAACCGCTCGCACTGACCTGCGCGGAAGCACGCGACCTCGCACGCCTCGCGTCCGCCCGCAAGCGCATCCTCGCGATCCCCTTTTCCTACACGGGCTACAGCATGGTCAAGGCGGCGCGCGCGCTCGTGCGCGACGGCGAACTCGGCACGCTGGACAAGATCGTGCTGGAATACGCGCAGGGGAGCTTCCGGAAAATCGACTTCACGAAGCCCCTCACGGGCCACAACATCTGGAAGATGGATCCGCGCGTGTCGGGTCCCAGCTGCGTCGTGGCGGATATTGGCGTGCACGCCTTCAATCTGATCGAATACGTGACCGGACTCGAGACCGAGACGCTCTTGGCGGATCTCTCCAGCTACGCGCCCGGCAATACGCTGGACGACGACGCGTCCATTCTCATGCGTTTCAAAGGCGGCGCGAAGGCGTCCGTCGTCGTCTCCAAAATCGCCACGGGAGAGGAAAACGGCATGCGTCTGAGAGTGTACGGCGACAAAGCCAGCCTCTACTGGAACCAGGAGGAACCGAACGTCCTCAGCGTGAAGTACCCGTTCGGTCCCGAGCGCATCTACAAACGCAAGGCGCCCTACATGCAGGCCGTGTCGCCCGACAGTGTCGCGGCCGCGCGCATTCCGGCGGGGCATCCCGAAGGCTTTATCGAAGCGTTCGCCACGATCTACGACAATTTCTGCAAAGCCGTGCGGACCCGCCAGGCGGGTGATTTCCCGTCCGCCGCGGAAGGCGTGCGCTCCATGCGGTTCGTGGAGGCGGCGCTCGCCTCGAACGCCGCGGGCAACCGCTGGGAGCCGTTCGAAGCGGACGAAAAGCGTCCAATAGGGTGAGACGCCCGGAACAGACCGTCCAGGAGGCGGGGACGAGGCTCCAAAAGGAGAAGAAACGGCCTAGAAAGCGGAATATCAGGAACCGCACTGGAAACCGGCATCCCGGTTCGGGGCGTTTTGCCCTCCTCTCGGACGCGCAAAGCGGGCGAAACGGGATACCAGACCGGGGCACTCCGGTTTTCAGGAGATATCCATAGGTTTAACGCTTGATTTCCACGGAAAGCTCAAACTAACGGATAATTTCCCGTCTGCAGGCGCCCCGTTCTCGTGCCCAGGGGAATTTTCTCTCATCGGCACGAGAATTCTTTCTCATGGGCACGGGAATCCCGTCCGTTCGTGGTGCGGTTCCGGCGCAACGGGGTAGGC
>DJRS01000181.1 GCA_002440145.1 Verrucomicrobia bacterium UBA6354 | reverse complement strand
GGGGCCAAAGGCAGGGAACGGGGCGAGACAGCCGCATCCTTTCCGCATCGCGCGCCCGTTCCGGTAGAACGGGGTGGGCGTTCCGGCGCAACGGCATCACCGTTCCGGCGCAACGGGGTAGGCAATAAACCCGCAAAGGCGGATGGGCCTATTCCAATACCGCGCTCGCGTACCGGTCCAGCCCGGCAAAGTCCTTTTCTATGCGGATATTCGAGAACCCGTAGCTCGTCATCAGCTCCCTGAGCGCCTCGCCTTGGTCGTTCCCGATCTCAAAGAAAACCGCACCGCCCGGCTTGAGCAGATTCAAGGCGTCTCCGAGATAGCGGTCATAGAAGTCCAGCCCCTCCGCGCCGCCGTCCAGCGCCAGCAAAGGCTCATGGCGGAGGATGCGCGGATCCAGCGCGGCGCACATGTCATGGGCTATGTAGGGGGGATTGGAGACGATCACGTCGGCCAGCCCGGGCTCATCGAACCCGTCCAATCCGTCCATGACGGAGAAATGCACGCGCCCGGCAAGACGCGTGAAATCCGCGTTGAAATTGGCAAGCTCGATCGCCTTGGGGCTGATGTCCGTCCCCCAGAACGTGCCCGGCCCCTTGAACTCCGCGGCAATCGAAAGAATGATGGCGCCCGTCCCCGTGCCCACGTCTATCACAAACGGATTCGAACGTCCTTCCAGAAACTTCAAGACGCGCGTGACCAGTTCCTCGGTTTCGGGACGCGGAATCAGCGCGCGCGGATCGCAACGCAGGGTAAGCGTGCGGAAATCCCACTCGCCCAGGACGTATTGCAGGGGTTCGTCCGCCGCCAGCCGGCGCAAGGCGCGGCGCATGGCTTCCACGTGCGACGGCGGGACCGGTCGGTCGAGACAGGAAGCGATAAGGCCGCGCCCGCACGCCAACAGGCGCGCGACCAGCAATTCCGCCGCGACGGCGGGATCGGGCACGTGATGCGCCGTCAAATAGCGGACGGCTTTCGCCACAATCTGTCTGTATGTCGGCGGGCTCCCGGCTTCCGAACAAGCCGTATCTGCATGTTTTTCCACAAAATCTCCTCTCAAATAGGGTCGCTATTGGACAAAAAGGATCGCGTATGCGCATGGCAAATCGCCAATGCGAGCGCGTCCGCGGCGTCATTCTGGGGCAACTCGGGCAGGGACAGCAGGGTCTTGACCATGCGCTGGATCTGGCTTTTCTCCGCCATGCCGTTCCCACACACGCTCATTTTCACGCGCCGGGGTTCGTATTCGTAGATCGGCTTCCCGGCGGCAGTCGCCGCCACGATCACGGCGCCGCGCGCCTCGCCCAGCACCAGCATGGTATTCGCATTCTTGCCGTAGATCACCTTTTCCACACTCAAAACGTCAGGATTCCATCGCGCAATCAACTCGTTCAGCCGCATATGGATGGAAAAGAGACAAGCCGAAACGGAAAGCTTCGGCTTGTTGGGAATATTCCCGTACTCCAGCGCGCGCAACCGGCTTCCGGACACTTCCAGAACGCCGAAGCCGGTTGAACGCAAGGAGGTGTCGACCCCCAGGATTGTCACGACAGCAGATCCGGCGGCTCGGAGCCGTCCGACGAACCGAGGTCCATCGTCTCGTCCGCACCCAGCAAATCCACTCCGTCCGCAGAGGTGTCGCCCGTATCCAGGATAGATTCCTCCTTCGGCGCGATTCCGTCTTCCTCGGCGTCGTCTTCGTGTTCCTCTCCTTGAATGGAGGTCGGGATGCCGTAAAGCTCGTCGTGGTGCTTGCGCTGTTCCTCGCGGAGCTTCTCCCACTCCTCGTCGGAGATGGGCTCGCAGCACGGGACAAGCTTGAGATTGCGGTGCAGCGGGAAGCCCGTGCCGCCCGGAATCAAGTGTCCGAGAATGACGTTCTCCTTGAAGCCGCGCAGTTCGTCCACGCGTCCCATCGTCGCCGCTTCCGTCAAGACGCGCGTGGTATCCTGGAAGGACGCCGCGGAAATGAAGGAGTCTGTCTCGAGCGCCGCCTTCGTGATGCCGAGAAGCGCAGGCTGAGCCTCCGCCGGACGACGGCCTTCCTCCATCATCTGCTCATTGACCTTGAGGAAGGTCTGGCGCGTAACCTGCTCGCCCCACAGGAAGTCCGTGTCGCCAGGATTGGTGATGCGGACCTTGCGAAGCATCTGGCGGACGATGATCTCGATATGCTTGTCGTTGATTTCCACGCCCTGCAGACGGTAAACCTGCTGCACTTCGTTGACGAGGTACTTCTCGAGTTCCTGCGGGCCCGAGACTTCGAGAATCTCCTGCGGGATGACCGGACCTTCGGTGAGCTGCTGGCCTTTCTTGACCATGTCGCCCTTGAAGACGACGATCTGCTTGCCCATCGGGATGAGATGCTCCTCGACAAGCCCTGTCACTTCGTCGACGACCTTGACGCAACGCTTGCCGCGGACGTTCTCGCCGAACTCGATGCGGCCTTCGATCTTCGCGATTTCCGCCGCGTCCTTCGGCTGGCGCGCTTCAAAGAGCTCCGCCACGCGCGGCAGACCGCCCGTGATGTCGCGCGTCTTCGCCGCTTCGCGCGGCGTTTTGGCGAGTAGCATGCCCGGCTGGGCCTGCTGGCCTTCGCGCACCATGACGATGGCTCCCGTCGGAATGTCGTGCGAGTCCAGCAGGGCGTTCGCCGCGCCGTTCGCGTCCGTGCCGCGGATTTCGATGCGCGGATGCAGATTGGCTTCGCGCGTATCGAGCACGACCAGCGTCTTCGCGCCCGTCGTGCGGTCGGTCTCCGTCTTGACGCTGACATCCTCCTCGAAATCGACGAAGCGGATCGAGCCGGCGGCTTCCGAGAGAACCGGCACCGAGTGCGGATCCCATGTGGCGACCTTCTGCCCCTTCTTGACGGCTTGCCCGTCTTCAAGATGGAGCGTCGTGCCCATTTGAAGGGGGTACGTATCCAGCTTCTGGCCCGTCGTGGACCAGATTTCAAGCGAGCCGTTCTTGTTCAGCACAACCTCGTCACCGTCGGCGTTGCGCACCTTGCGGATGTCGACGAACTTCGCCACGCCGTCGTTCTTGAGGACGATTTCCGGCACCTTCGCCGTCGCGCTCGCCGTACCGCCGATGTGGAACGTGCGCATCGTGAGCTGCGTGCCGGGTTCGCCGATGGACTGCGCCGCGATAATGCCGACGGCCGTGCCGATCTCGACCTGCTTGCCCGTCGAGAGGTCGCGCCCGTAGCACTTCGCGCACATGCCGTGCTCGGAGTCGCAGGTCAGGCCCGAACGGATCCAAACCTTCTCGATTCCGCTCTCGTCGATGCGCGCGCAAGCCGCTTCGTCGATTTCGGAATTGGCTTTTACGATAATCGCGCCCGTCTTGGGGTCAAGGATGTCGTAAAGCGCCGTGCGGCCCAGAACGCGGTCGCCCAGCGTCACCTTCACTTCGTCGCCCTCGACGATCGCCTCGACCTCGATGCCGTTGACCGTATTGCAGTCTTCCTGCGAAATGATCACGTCCTGGGAGACGTCCACGAGCTTGCGCGTCAAATAGCCGGCGTCCGCCGTCTTGAGCGCCGTGTCCGCCAGACCCTTGCGCGCGCCGTGCGACGAGATGAAGTACTCGAGAACCGACAGACCCTCGCGGAACGAGGCTGTGATCGGACGCTCGATGATGTCGCCCGACGGATTGGCCATGAGGCCGCGCATGCCCGCAAGCTGGCGGATCTGCAATTTCGAGCCGCGCGCCTTCGAATCGGCGAACATGTACACCGGGTTGAGCTCCGTCGGATTCTTGTTCTCCGGCGTGATGTTGCGGTCGATCGTCTTGTAGAGCTCGTCGCCCACCTTTTCGGTCGTGACCGTCCAGATGTCGACGATCTTGTTGTGGCGTTCGCCCTCGGTGATGATGCCCTGCTGGAACTGCTGCTGGACCTTCTCGGCTTCCTTGCGCGCCTTCTCGATCTCGGCATCCTTCATCGCCGGGCGGATCATGTCCTTGAGACCCATCGACGCACCCGAAACCGTGGCGAAGTTGTACCCCAGCGTCTTGAGCTTGTCGATCGCGGCGACCGTGACGTCGTGTCCGGCGACCTTGTGGCAATCAAGAATCAAGTTGCCGATCGTGGACTTTGAGCACTTGTCGTTCCAGAAGCCCATCTCCTTCGGCCACACGTCGTTGAAAATGACGCGTCCGGCCGTGGTCTCGATCGTGCGCTTGTCCGCCACACCGTGCGGACGGCCCGTCGTGCCGTAATCCGGGTTGCGGTAGCGGATGCGCGAATGGTAGCCGATCGCGCCCTCGGCGATGCCGAATTCGACTTCCGCGATGTCGTTGAAAAGCGGCAGATGCTCCGTCGAACAATCCGTCTTGCCCGCGATCTTCCCTGCGAGCTTGTCGCGCTGGGACGGGACCGTAAGGAAGTACAGCCCGAGGCAGACGTCCTGCGTCGGCGTCATGACCGACTTGCCCGAAGCCGGGGAGAAGATGGAGGTCGACGCCAGCATCATCAGCTTCGACTCGAGCTGCGCCTCGATCGAGAGCGGCACATGGACGGCCATCTGGTCGCCGTCGAAGTCCGCGTTGAACGGCGTGCAGACCATCGGGTGCAGGCGAATCGCCTTGCCTTCGACCAGGACGGGCTCGAACGCCTGGATCGAAAGGCGGTGCAGCGTCGGCGCGCGGTTCAGGAACACCGTCTTGTCCTTCGTCACCTCTTCGAGAATATCCCAGACCTTCGCGTCCTGGCGCTCGATCATCTTGCGCGCCGTGCGGACCGTATGGCAAATGCCCAGCTCCTTCAGGCGACGGATGATGAACGGCTCGAACAGGCGAAGCGCCATTTCCTTCGGGATGCCGCACTGCGGGAACTTGAGCTCCGGGCCGACGACAATGACCGAACGGCCCGAGTAGTCCACGCGCTTGCCCAGCAGGTTCTGGCGGAAGCGCCCCGTCTTGCCCTTGAGGATCTCGGACAGCGACTTGAGCGCGCGGTTGCCCGGCCCCGTCACGGCGCGGCCGTGGCGCCCGTTGTCGAACACGGCGTCGACAGCCTCCTGCAGCATGCGCTTCTCGTTGCGGATGATCACGTCCGGCGTCTTGAGCGCCAGAAGATTGCGCAGGCGGTTGTTGCGGTTTATGACGCGGCGGTAGAGATCGTTCAGATCGGAGGTCGCGAACTTGCCGCCTTCCAGGGGAACGAGCGGGCGCAACTCCGGCGGAATGACCGGCAGCACGTCCAGCACCATCCACTCGGGGTTCGACTTCGACGAACGGAAGCCCTCGACAACCTTCATGCGCTTGGCGATTTTCTTGCGCGACTGTTTGGAGCGCGTGTTCTCCATCTCCTCTTCGAGCTCGACCATCAGACGGTCGAGATCCAGGTTGTGCAGGAGCTTGCGAATGGCGGAAGCGCCCATCTCGGCGCGGAAGCCCTCGGCGTATTTCTCTTCCGCATCCTGCTTCTCCTGGTCGGTGAGAATCTGGCCGACCTTGAGCGGCGTGTCTCCGGGCTCGACAACGATCCAATCCTGATAGTAGATGACGCGCTCGAGCTCGCCCATCGTCTTGTCGAGCAGAAGCCCCATGCGCGAAGGCGAGCATTTGAAGAACCAGATGTGGCTGACCGGGACGGCCAGCTCGATGTGCCCCATGCGCTGGCGGCGCACGGACGAGAGCGTGACCTCGACGCCGCAGCGGTCGCAGATCATGCCCTTGTTCTTGATGCGCTTGTACTTTCCGCACGCGCATTCCCAGTCCCGCGTCGGTCCGAAGATCTTCTCGCAAAAGAGACCGTCGCGCTCGGGGCGGTAGGTGCGGTAGTTGATCGTTTCGGGGTTGCGCACTTCGCCGTGGGACCATTTGCGGATGGTCTCGGGCGAAGCGAGCTGGACCTTGACGGCATCGTAATGGGCCGACGCGCGATAGTCTCCGCCGAAAATGTCAGTCGTGTTGTAGCTGTTCATTTTATCAAAACTCCAAGAAAAATTCCTTACACATTAGAGAGTCAACGCGCCCGAAAGCAGGTCGTCGCTCGCGACGCCCGCCGGCAACGCCGCCCCCGCCGACTCCGTGTTGTCCGCGGGACGGCGCGCGTCCGTCTCGCCGCCCAGCAACTGGGTGTCGAGACACAGGCCGCGCAATTCGTGGATGAGCACCGAGAACGACTCCGGCATGCCGCTGTCGAGGATGTTCGTGCCCTTGACGATGGACTCGTAGATGCGCGTGCGGCCCTGGACGTCGTCCGACTTGACCGTCAGCAGCTCCTGGAGCGCGTAGGCCACGCCGTAGGCTTCGAGCGCCCAGACTTCCATTTCGCCCATGCGCTGGCCGCCGAGCTGCGCCTTGCCGCCCAGAGGCTGCTGCGTGACGAGCGAATAGGGCCCCGTCGCGCGCGCATGCATCTTGTCCGTGACCAGGTGGTGCAGCTTGAGCATGTAGATGACGCCCACGACGACCTTCTGCTGGAAGGGCTCGCCCGTCATCCCGTCATAGAGCACCGTCTTGCCCTCGGGGGTGATCCACGAACGATCGCCCTCGTCCTTCTCCTGGACCGCGCGGGCTTGCTTCAGCAAATCGTCGATCTCCGTCTCGCGCACGCCGTCGAACACTGGTGTCGCGGCATGGAAGCCGAGATAGCGGCACGCCAGGCCCAGATAGGTCTCGAAGAGCTGCCCGAGGTTCATGCGCGACGGCACGCCGAGCGGGTTCAGCACGATGTCGACCGGACGCCCGTCCGGCAGGAACGGCATGTCGCAACTCGGCAGAATGCGCGAGACGACGCCCTTGTTTCCGTGGCGGCCCGCCATCTTGTCGCCGACGGAGAGATTCTTCTTGTCGACGAGGAACACGCGAACGTGTTTCACGATCTCGCCGCCATCGTCGAAATCGGATCCGAACGCGCCCGCCACCGCGTCTTCCGCCGCGGCGTCTTCGATGCCCGCAAACGCGTCGTTGAACGGCTCCATGATCTCGCCGAGCTTGTTCTGCAGGGACTCGTCCTTCGTGTCCCAGTGCGCGTGCGCCTGGGCCAGCATGGCGAGCTGCGCCTTCTTGATCTTCTTGCCCGCCGGGATGATGACGTCGCCCGTCGCGGTGTCGATCACGTCCGCGTCGACCTTCTCGTTCAGGAAATACCCCGACAGCTTGGCGACGAGATCCTTCTCGATCTTGGCGATTTGCGCCTGCGTCTTGCGCTCGGACTCCTTGGCCGATTTCTGCGCTTCGGCCTTGTCCGCCTCGACCTCCTTGTTGTTGGTCGAAACCTGCACGCTCATGACGATGCCCGTCGTCCCCGGCGGAACCTTGAGCGACGTGTCGCGCACGTCCGCGGCCTTCTCGCCGAAGATGGCGCGCAACAGGCGCTCCTCGGGCGAGAGCTCCGTCTCGCCCTTCGGCGTGACCTTGCCCACGAGAATGTCGCCCGGCTTGACTTCCGCGCCCACGCGGATGATGCCGTCCGTGCCGAGGTTCTTGAGCATGTCCTCGCCGACGTTGGGGATGTCGCGCGTGATTTCCTCCGGGCCCAGCTTCGTGTCGCGCGCGTCGCATTCGAACGTCACGATGTGGAGCGACGTCAAGACGTCCTCGCGCACGATGCGTTCGTTGATCAGGATGGCGTCTTCGAAGTTGTAGCCGCGCCAGCTCATGAACGCCACCAGCAGGTTCTTGCCGAGCGCGAGTTCGCCCTGGTCGGTCGCGGGGCCGTCCGCGATGCAGTCGCCGACCGCCACGCGTTGGCCGCGCCTCACGATCGGGCGCTGGTTGAAGCAGCAACCCGAATTGCAGCGGCGGAACTTCTGCAGATCGTAGCGCCAGATCCCCTTCTCCGGGCAGCTTGCCGCCGGCATGGGCGCCGGAAGCGCGCCGTCGGGCGTGACGACGACGAAGTCCGCGCACACGTAGGCGACCACGCCCTCGCCGAGCGCCGTCACGATGACGCGCGAGTCCTTCGCGCTGATGCCCTCGAGACCCGTGCCGACATAGGGACGCTCCGTCCGCATGAGCGGCACGCCCTGGCGCATCATGTTCGCGCCCATGAGCGCGCGGTTCGCGTCGTCGTGCTCGAGGAACGGGATGAGACCCGCCGCGATCGAAATGACCTGCATCGGCGCGACGTCCATGTACTGCACCTCGTTCGCCGGCTTTTCGCAAAACTCGGTGCGGTAGCGGCACGTCACCTGCGGTTCGGAGAATGTCCGGTCGGCCGTCAGCGGCGCGTTCGCCTGCGCGATGACGAACTGTTCCTCCGTGTCCGCGGCGAGATACTCGATATCGTCCGTCACCTTGCCGCCGATGACCTTGCGGTAGGGCGTCTCGATGAACCCGAAGCGGTTGATGCGCGCATAGATGCCGAGCGAAGAGATAAGGCCGATGTTCGGGCCTTCGGGCGTCTCGATCGGGCAGATGCGCCCGTAGTGGGACGGGTGCACATCGCGCACCTCGAAGCCCGCGCGTTCGCGCGAAAGGCCGCCCGGACCCAGCGCCGAGAGACGCCGCTTGTGGGCCAGCGCCGACAGCGGGTTCGTCTGGTCCATGAACTGCGAAAGCTGCGAACGCGCGAAGAAGTCCTGCACGACCGAGCTGAACGTCTTCGAGTTCACGAGACGCCCCGGCGTGAGCGGCCCCTGGTTGGAGGCACCCGCCGGATTCGACTCGTGGAGCGTCATGCGCTCGCGGACGATGCGCTCCGTGCGCGCCAAACCGACGCGGCACTGGTTCTCGACGAGTTCGCCCGTCGTGCGCACGCGGCGGTTGCCCAGGTGGTCGATGTCGTCGACCGTATCTTTGCCCACGTAGATGTTGAGGAGCAGGCGGATGGACTCGATCACGTCCACGCCCGACTCGTGCAGCGTGCGCAGGTTCTCGTCCACGCGCCCCGTCAGATGGAGCTTCTTGTTGATCTTGTGCCGCCCGACGTAGCCGAGGTCGTAGTGCGACAGATCGAAGAACATGCGGCGGATCATCTGCTCCGCGTTCGAGATGGAGGTCAGCGGATCGCCCGGGCGCATGCGCTTGTAGATCTCGCGCAGCGCGTCGTTCTTGTTGTGGATGCCCATCTTCGCGTCTTCGCGCAGCGTCTTGATGAGCGTGCCGTTGTCGAACGAAACGTCGACGACCTCGACCTCGGGGATGCCGGCCGCGGCGATTTGCGCCATGAGCGCCGGCGTGACGGGGTCGTACGTGCGCGCCAGGACCGCCTGCGAATTCGCGTCCACCACGTCGTCCTTCATCACCAGAAGGCGCAGATCGCGTTCCGTGTACTTGCCTTCGGACGGCAGCTTGCGGAAGTCGTAGTAAAGGCTCATGATCTGGTCGTCCTTGCCTTCCTTCGGCATCAGCGCGCGCAGGAGCGTGGTCGCGTAGAACTTCCGGCGGCGGCGGCGCTGGTCCATGAAGCACCACATCACGTCGTTCGTGTCGAACATGATCTCGATCCAGTTGCCGCGGTCGGGGATGATGCGCACGGACAGCAGCGGCTGGCCGTTCGCATGGACCTGCCGCTCGGTCGAGATGCCGGGGCTGCGGTGCAGCTGGGAGACGATGACACGCTCGGCGCCGTTCACGACAAACGCCCCGTCCGGCGTCATCATCGGCATGTCGCCGAGAAACACCTCTTCCTCGCGCACGTCCTCGCCGTCTTTCAGGCGGAACGTCGCGTGCAACGGACGCGCATAGGTGTCGCCGTCCATCAAGGCCTGCAGATAGGGCTTCTTCGGCGGATCGAACGTGTAGCTGACGAAATCGAGCGAATAGCGTCCATCGTACGAGTTGACAGGGAAAATCTCCTTGAAAATAGCCTGCAAACCCCTGTTGGCGCGTGCGGCCGGCGCGACGTCCACCTGCAAAAAGTCGCTGTACGATTGCGTCTGGATGCCAATTAGATCCGGCGGCGTGGGAACCATGCTCTGGAGTCGCCCGAATACCTTGCGTTCTGCACTCATTGTTTGCTTACCTTATTGCTCGTTGTTGACTAGAAATCTACCATTGCCCCGAATCATGCCTGAAGTGTGGTAAGCGACCACTTTGTTAACTGTGCACAACAAGGGCGAATTTGCGTATTATACCACATATTCCCGCGCGAAGTCAACCCCCCTCCTGGGAAAGCGCAGAAAAAGCGTACCCTGTCGTGAGACACCCGGGACAGGTCGTTCCGAGGGGTGGAGAGCGAAAGCGAAAAAGGAGAACGATCGGTTGAGGAAACGGAAGGAAAGGATGCGCAAGGTCCACCCCCAGGAGGGTGGCGCGCCGGATAAACCTAAAAATAGCAGTTGAACAGCTAGAATCGGGGATGCGACCTTTGTTTTCAAGGGGGAAGTGGATTTGTCGTTTTCACCAAACGGGTGAAAAACGAAGTCGTTCGTGCTATACTTTATAGCGCAAAACTAGAAGGATAG
>DJRS01000044.1:1687-4634 GCA_002440145.1 Verrucomicrobia bacterium UBA6354 | reverse complement strand
CCGTCCAGTCCCAGGCGCCGCGCGACGACGTCCGCCTGCTGTTCCTGGTCGCCCGTCAGGAGCAGGATGTCGTCCACGCCCGACAGCCGCAGGCGGTTGAGCGCCTTCTTCATGTTCTCCCTAAGCGGATCGTGGATGCCGATCAAACCGACGATTTCGGGTCCGTTCGCGACGTAAATGACACTTTCGCCGTTGGCGAACATCTTCGAAGCCTGTTCGCGCATGGGATGGGTATGGATGCCCGCCTCGTTCAGGAAGCGCTTGGAGCCGACGCGCACGGTCTTGCGCCCCACTTTCGTCCAGACGCCCCGTCCCACGACCATGTGGACCTCGCGATGGGCGGGGATGGACCCTCCCATCCGCTGGAGGCGCGAGAGGATCGCATTCGCCATCGGATGCCGGCTCGTTTCCTCCGCCGCGGCGGCGAGGGCGAGGACCTGTTCGCGCGAATATTCCCCGGACACCGTGGCGATGGACGTGACGCGCGGCCGGCCCTCCGTCAACGTGCCGGTCTTGTCGAGGATGAGCGTATCCGCCTCGGTCAGCGTCTGCAGGCAGCCGCCGCCCTTGATGAGCACGCCGTTGCGCGCCGCCGTCGAAATCGCCGCGGAAAGCGCCGCGGCCGTCGAGAGGCGTATGCCGCACGAATAGTCGATGACGAGCATGTTGAGCGCCCGGTTCACGTCGTGCGTGCACAGATAGACGACGAGCGCGAGCGAAATGTTGACCGGCACGAGCGCCGCGGAGAACCTGTCCGCGTACGTCTGGATCTCCGCCTTCTTGCCCTCGGCGTCCTCCACCATGCGGATGATCCGCGAAACCGCGGTGCCCTCGCCGACGGAATCGACGCGAATGGACGCCGTTCCGTCCACCGCGAGCGTGCCGGCGTAGACCTTGCCGCCCGGCTCGCGCGGCACCGGACCGAACTCGCCCGTGATGGACGACTGGTCCACGAAAACGCGCCCCTCGGCGATTTCGCCGTCCGCACAGATCTTCTCGCCCGTGTGGACGACGATATAGTCCCCCGGCTTGAGCGCGGAAACCTCGACACGCTCGAGCGGCGAGCCGAGTTCGCCCGAGGCCGCGCGCCAGACTTTCTCGCCCTCGACGGACAGCATCTCGCGGATCGCGTTGCGCGTCTGGTTCATCGTGTACGCCGTCAGGGATTCGGCCAGGTCATGCAGCATGAGGACGGTCAGGGCGGATCCCGCCCGGCCGGTCGCCACGCTCGAGACGATCGCCAGGGCGCTCAAGGTGTCCGCGTTCGGCAGGCAGGTACGGCGCAGGGCGCCGATTCCGCTGCGGAAAATCGGGGCGGCGAGCGCCAGCGCGCCGAAACCGGCCGGCGTGAGGAAACGCCCCAGGACCGTCGCCGGCGCGGCTTTCTTGAAGAGCCAGGACCCCACCAGCAAAAGGCCCGAAACGCCCGCGCGCGTCAGCATCGTCGCCACCGTCTCCTCGTGCAGGTCGCGCTCTTTCACGGAAAGATGGTTGCGCTCCTCGCGCACTTTCTGGAGCGCGCTGAGCGAATGGATCTGGATGAGGCTCTCGACCGACTCCAGCAGGTCGTCGTCCGTCACGCGCGCCGGGTCGTACGTCAGGATCACGCTCGAGGCGGCGCAGTTCATGCGCTGCGAGGTCACGCCGCGCAGCTGGGAGAAGTGGTTCTCGAGGTCGGTCTGCTCTGCCGAAAGATACTTGATCGCGCGGCAGACGATCCGTACGCGCCCCGGCAGACGGTGCGCGAACCGGCACTTCAAAAGCGGCACTTGATTGGTGTGAAAAGCCATGATGCAAACCTCGTTTTCTCTTAGAGAGTAGCGACAAAACGCGCGACGGCCGCGGCCACGCCGGGCTCGTCCGGACCGGACACGTCGCCCAGCCCCTTCAGGAACCGCAGAAACGCCTGCCACGACGTCTCGAGCCACGCCCGGATCACCGCCTCGCACGTCTTTTCGGGATCGTAGCGCAGAAGAAGATTGCCCGTCACCAGGCACAGTTCGGCGGACGTCACGCCCGGCAGCTTCAGGAGACGCTCCCGGAAGAGGTCCGCGAACTTCGCCGCGGCTTCCGGGTACTGCTTCACGCCGCCGATGTTCACGCGCAACCGCCCCGGCAGGGAATGCACGACGCGGATGCGCCCGACATGGTTGACATAGGCTTCGACAAGCGGATTCATCGATCGAGTCCCTCCAAACGGAATCTTCAGCGGGAAAGCGAACGCTGCAGCCACCAAAGAAGCGGCAAAGGCGCGAATTTCGTCCCAGACAGCCCCAGAACGCCGCGCCCGAGCGCGAAGAGCAGGACGACCGTCATCAGGGACGAAAGATCCAAAAGCCCGCCCGTCCGCTTTAGGACGGCTTGGTTCAAGGCAAAGTGGACCGTTTTCAGCTCACGCCCGACGAGCGACTGCTGCGCGGCGAGCGCCGCGTCGAAATCGAAAGCGTGCGTGCTGGCGGCCACGACGAGCGACGGCGTCAGACGCGCCGCGTCGTACCGCACGAGCGCCGTCCCCAGCGTCGCGTTGACCGTGACGGACTCTATCCCCGACAGGCGTTTCATCTGGACGACGAACGTCTCCGCCGCGCGCGCACGCCCTTTCAGGGAGGGCATCCGGAGGCGCAGGCGTCCGGGCAGGGCGTGGAGAACCTCCAGCACGCCCGCAAATGAAACGAGTCCGTTCCTATTCTCTTTGTTCATGACGATACTAGTTTAACACACCTCCGCTTCCAAGTCAATGCCCACATGCAACCGGGGAAAATCGCATACCCAATGAAGTTGTGGAGGAAAACGGAAAGCGCCCCCTCCTCAAGACCTTGAAATCGCGGTTGAAAAGCGAAAAACCGAACGGGGGCCCGGATGTTTGGCACGGCATTCCGGGAAGGCCAGTCGGAACATACCCTAAACCGTCTCTTTTGCACCGCTTGGCCGTTCCGGCGCAACGGCA
>DJRS01000044.1:671-1615 GCA_002440145.1 Verrucomicrobia bacterium UBA6354 | reverse complement strand
CATCGCCGTTCCGGCGCAACGGACAGGCGCCGTCCGCTCTTCTGCCGCGATACAGAAAAGGAAAAGGCCGTGCGGGTCTTCGCGCACGGCCTTCAGAAACATCGGCAAAGCCGAAACGGGACTATTCCGCTCCGTTGGCCGTCCAGGTATAGGTCTGGTTATCCTTCTGGAGCGGCACGTAGCCGTGCGTCGAACCCTGCACCCAGACGATCTTCTTCGGTCCGGGAATGTTGTTGTAGAGGATGGCGAGCCCGCTCGGCGGGCACGTGTAGTCGCCGAGTCCCGCGCGCGGGATGATCGTCAGACAGGTCTTGGGGATGCGCCGCGCCATGTTGATGGGGTCATAGTAGCCGAGCGCCGGCACCCAGTGGACGTACCACCCGCCCCGATTGCGCCCGAATTCCGTGCCACCCATGTCGCAACACCAGGTGACGTACGACTCCGCCCGCGTCACGTCCGGGTCGAGCGCCGCGGCCCAGATCGTCTGCAGACCGCCCTGGCTGCCGCCCGAAGCGTAGAGATCCTTGCCGTTCCATTCGGGCAGGGACTTCAGGTACTGCAAAGCGCGCATCACCCGCAAGGCCATACCGTTGAAATAGGCGACTTCGGGATCCGCATTCTGCTTGGGGTCGAAGGCGTAACCCTCGCCATTACTCTTGATTTCCCAGCCGAGCGCCTTGTAATACGCCGCGTCCGCGCCGAATTCAGGCAGCCGCAGCCCGTGCGCGTTGATGGAAAGGAAGATGGCGTCCTTGTGCCACGCGCCCGTCGGCGCCTTGGGGTTCGGATAGTAGCCGTAGCCGTGCGTCTCGAGACGGCACGGATAGCGGTTCGTGGGGGAGGCGTCCGCCGGGACTTGGAGGTAGCCCGTCACCGGACGCACGCTCGGGCAGGAGATCTCCACCGCGTACACGCGTCCTTGCTGGCTGGGCAGTTCCTTGCGG
>DJRS01000044.1:0-538 GCA_002440145.1 Verrucomicrobia bacterium UBA6354 | reverse complement strand
TCCGCATCCTTGCGGTAGGGTTTGCCGTCCTTGTCCACCAGCTCCGCGCAAATGCGCACGAAACCGGGCTTGTCGAGGGACGTCGTGAGGACGAGCGGCTTTTCCGCGGAGGCGGGGACCTTCCCTTCCTCGCGTTTGCCGTCGTCGCCCGTGCGGTTCCACTTGATGAACCAGGTGTCCGCCGGCAGGTTCTCCGCGTCCGTCAGTTTGAGCTCGAAGGTCATTTTCTCGCCCGGCGCGTAGAACGCCTTGCCCTCGAGCGTGCGTCCCTGCAACAGGGCGGCGTCCAAAGCGCCGGCGAGCGCGGCGAAATGCACTCCCGCCGCGGCGACCGCGGCAATCCAAAGTTGTCTTATGTCCATGATCGGTACCTTTCTTAGATTGTTTCAACGGTATAAGTATACCATATTGTCCTTCGCGCGGCAAGCATCCGCACGCTTGCGCCGAAAAGTGTATCATGTCGTGAGACACCCGGGACAGGTCGTTCCGAGGGGTGGAGAGCGAAAGCGAAAAAGGAGAGGGATCGGTTGAGGAAACG
>DJRS01000156.1:2942-3784 GCA_002440145.1 Verrucomicrobia bacterium UBA6354 | reverse complement strand
CGAACTTGTCGACGACTTTGTCGCCTTCCGTCGCGAACAGGTCGACCTGCCGCGTTTCCTGCGCGGAAAGCGAAAGCGCCGCGCAGACGACTGTGCCCACAAGTGCGGGCAGGGCCATGGATTTCATCGAGTATCCTTTCATTTTTGTTTGTAAACTCTTAGTTCGCCTTGCGGAAGCGCACCGCGAACCCGCCGCCGGGCGCGAGCTTGAAGTCCAGCTTCTCGCCCGCGGCGACGGTCTTCGTCTCGTGCACGCAATATGCCGTGCGCCAACCCGAATCGTCGCCGTCGCGGAAGATTTCCGCCGTCCAGCGTCCCTCCTTCAAAAAGGCGGTGTCCAGCGTGAACGTCTGGGCGGACGAAACGCCGATGCCGGCGGCGTACCACGCGCCATCCTTCGCCAGCCGGGCGCACGCGGCGACCGTGTCGGGCGAACCGCCGAGGGCGACCGTATCCGCCCACACCGTCGGCACGGACGCCATGTAGGCGAGGGATTCGCGGTTCTCGGGCTTCAGATAGTTCGTCGGCCCGTCGCAGAGCATCTGCAGGGGCGCCTCGAAAAGCGTCATCATCGCCAATTGCCGCGCGCGCGTGCCGAAGGAAGCCGGGTAGACCGAGCCGCCCCGGTAGGTCGAGGCGACCTCGTAGTGGAGCATCGCCCCGGGCGTGTAGTCCATTGGCCCGGTCAGAAGCCGCAGGTGGGCGATGCGCACGTCCGCCGTCGTCATGTCGCAATCGCCGCGGAACCATTTCATCTGCTCGAGTCCGTGCACCGCCTCGTAGTTGAGGATGTTCGGATACGTGCGGCTCAGTCCCGTCGGATGCACCACCCCGTGGTAGTC
>DJRS01000156.1:0-2795 GCA_002440145.1 Verrucomicrobia bacterium UBA6354 | reverse complement strand
TAGACCTGCGCCCAGGCCATCCAGAGAATGACCGAAACGCCGCGCGCCTTGGCGTAGGCGATGAGATGCGGCAGATCCACGTCCGGATTCATCTTCCAGATGCACATCTTGTCGCTCCAGCCCGCGTCGATGACCAGGTATTCAAGCCGGTTGGACGCGGCGAAATCGATGAAACGCTCGTACGTCGCCGTGTTGAGCCCCTTCGCCTTGCCCTGGTTGTCGAAGTCGTTCCACCACTCCCAGGCGGCCTTGCCCGGCTTCACCCACGAGAAGTCCGCCCCCTTCGCCGCCGGCGCCGCGAGCGCGTAGACGAGGTCGGACGCCACCAGCTGCGCCGGCGTATCCGCCAAATGGTACGCGCGCCACGGATACGTCCGCGCGCCGGCCGTCTTCACGAGATAGGGCTCGTCTTCGAGCATGCGGATGAACCGCGCGTGGCTCCTGGGCGCGTCCACCCAAATGCGCGTCTTCTCGTCCCACTGGGCTTCCGCATACGCCGTTTTGGCCGGATACGGCTGGAAGACGCCTTCGTAGGCGATGGACGCCCCCAGCGCGTGCGCCGGACGCAGATAAAGGACGGGATAGTCCCGCACGTCCACGTCCGTCAGCGCCACGGCGCTCCCCCTCGTCTCGTAGAGGAACGGCATGTAGATGAGTTCGTTCGCCGCCAAAGCCGGCGCGTTCGCGGTGGACTTGCGCGGCACCGTCTCCTCGCATCCCCACTCCGTCGTCGCCGAATACCAACTCGCCGCCGTCCCGTCCGGGATGCGCACCCCGGCGCGCTCCCCGTTGACCGTGACCGTCGCGTTCGTGAACGCCGTCTCGAACCGGTACGCGACGCCGTCCTGGCGCGCCGCCAGGCGCACGCCCCAGTCCCCGAAGTCGACGAACGTCCACGCGCCCGTAAGGTCGATGGCGGACTTCTTGTAGAGCGGCGTCGCGAGTGTCCCTTCCGTTTCGCCTTCCGTCACCTGCGGAACCCGCGCCCGGGACGCGGCATAGAGGTCCGCACCGTCCACCGTCAGCCCGACGGCCGTGGGCGCGACGACTTCCCGCCCGTTGCGCAGGATGCGCACGAACAGGCTCTCGCCTTTCGCCCCCAGCTGGATCTCGTTGGGACCCTGCACGGCGCGCGCCAACGGCGCGGACTCCGATGCACGACCGGCGAAGGTGCACAACAGGGCGAAAACGCCCAGTGCGCGGACTATTCTGTCTTTATTTCTCATTGCGCTGTTCATTGTGCCATTATTATAGCAAATCCACAGCGTCCAACGCCACTAAAAACGGGAGGATTGCGCAATCGGATATCAAGAATGTTGCGTACCGGAGCTTTTTCTGTATTGGCGCGGAGATTGTCCCGTCAAGGCGGAAAAGTCCTTTCGGAACGAGTTCGTATGCGCATAGCCGCACGCCTGCGCGACATCCGCGATGGGGATGTCCGTCTCGCGCAAGAGTCTCTCGGCCAGAGCACGCCGCTCCCGCCGGATGCAGGTTAGGATGGAGTGCCCCGTTATTTCACGGAAACGCATCTCCGCCAACCGCCGCGAACAGTCCATGTGCCGCACGACGTCCACGACCTGCAGACCCTCGCATACGTGCTGGCGCACGTATTCCAGCGCAGATGCTATTCTGGGGTCGTTCCGGCGGAACTTTCGCGTGGACTGGCGGTGGACGACTTCCGAAACGCCGAAAAGGAGGTTGCCCTGCGGACGCCGCCCCTGCAGAAGCGCCTCCAGCGCCTCGCCCGCGCAAATCCCCGCGCGGCGGAAGTCCAGCATGATGCTGGAGAGCGTCGGAGACGTGTTCTCGCACACGTTGCGGTCGTTGTCCACCCCCACGAGGGCGAACTCGCGCGGCACAGAGCAGCCCAGCGCCGCGGCGGCCTCCAGCACGCATTCCCCCACGATGTCGTTCGCCGCGAAGATTCCGCACGGCCGGGGCAGACGGGACAGGAACTTCCGGATGTTCCGCATGAAGGAATTGAACGTCCCGTTCGCCCGACCCCGCCAAACAGACGGAAAGGAATGCATCCGCCCCCCGTTTTGCTCGACAAGCTCCCGGAACGCCGCGCCGCGCGACTCGCTCCATTCCAGCGGGGTCGCCCAGGGCACGTACGCATAGTCGGCGTAGCCCATCCGCACCAGTTCCCCGAAAGCCGCCTCCGCCACACGCGACGAATCGCTCCGGACGCAGACCGCGTCCGCCTGATCCGGGAGGTTGCAGCGGTCCAGGAACACCGTCGGAAGGGATTTGAAATCGGCGAGCGTGTAGTTCGCCGCGAGCGCCCCGCCCTCCACCAGCACCCCGTCCGGCGCGACGTCCGCGACGATGTCCGCTATCCGGACGGCGCGGCGCGGCACGAGCCCCGCCCGCTTCTCGCTCGCCGCATTCCCGACGGACTTCACGACAAGCCGCCAACCGCAGGCGCGCGCGAATTCCCGCACGCCCGCCAATTCGCAAAGATTCTGGACGTTGAGAGAGGCTTGCAGATAGAGGACGGTCTTCATGCGCACCACACCGGCCTTCCCGTCCAGATGCCCACGACCGAAAGCGCATGCCGCCCGGACTTCCCGCCAGGCGAAAAGAATCCGCCCTTCCCGCAAATTCTTGCGGGACGCCGCGCAGGATAGGCAAAACCTGCTCTGTTTGAATCGACTCGATAGGGCATCATCTGTTTTCTTCCTCTTGCGGGGAACCCTGCATGAAATTATATCAAAAAACGCACCTTGAATACAAGCCCATTCCGCCCGATACGCCTCTTCACGGCTCATGCGGGGGAGGGGGGGGGGGGGGGG
>DJRS01000052.1:6611-7564 GCA_002440145.1 Verrucomicrobia bacterium UBA6354 | reverse complement strand
TTGTCGATATCGAACTGCGAAATGCGGCGAATCTGGAGTTTCAGGAGCCGTTCCACGTCTTCCGCGGTTACGGCGCGGCGCAATTCCTTCAGGAACGGCTTGAAACCCTCCATCACCGTCTTTTGGACGCCCTCGTACGTCTTTTCGTTCTCGATGCGCTTGTAGATGCGCTCTTCTATGAAGATACGGTCCAGCGTGCGCGCATGGAAGAGGTCGTCCAGCTCCCCGAGGCGAATCTCGAGTTCGCGCTTGGTGAGTTCCGTCAAACGCGCCACATTGTGCTCCAGAATCTCCGAAACCCGCATGAGCTTCGGCCGCCCGGATTCCAGCACAATCGGACGCGAAGAGAGCGATTTCTCGCATGTTGTGAAGGCATACAGCGTGGTAATCGCCTTTTCTTGGCTGACGCCCGTCGCCAATTCCAGCTCGATGCGCACCTGGTCGCTCGTCAAATCGTGCAGCTTGCGCACGCCGACCTTCTTCTTCTTTATGGCGTCTTCTATGGACGCGGCGATGGAGTCGGTCGTCTCGCCCCACGGGAGTTCCGTGATGACCAGGCGGTTTTTGTCCTCTTTCTCTATCCGGGCGCGGACTTTTACCTTCCCAAGTCCGTCCTGGTAGTCCGAAACGTCCATTATGCCGCCCAGCTGGAAGTCCGGATACAGCTTGAACGGCTTTTTCTGCAAAAGCGCGATCTCGGCTTCCAGAAGTTCGATGAAGTTGTGCGGCAAAATGGCCGTCGAAAGCCCCACGGCGATGCCGTCCGCCCCCAGCATGAGCAGAAGCGGAATCTTCGCGGGCAGGTAGACCGGCTCCTCCTTGCGTCCGTCGTAATTCGGCACGAAAGACGTCGTTTTCTTGTTGAAAACCTCATGCCGCGCCAAGTCCGTCAGGCGGCACTCGATATAACGCGTCGCCGCGTGGGGCATGCCGGTGTAAAGCGAACCGTAGTT
>DJRS01000052.1:4684-6501 GCA_002440145.1 Verrucomicrobia bacterium UBA6354 | reverse complement strand
TGGCCCACGATGTTCGCGACTTTCGTGTAGCGCCCGTCGTCCTTCTCCCAAAGCGAGTGCATGATGCGCCGCTGGACGGGCTTGAGCCCGTCTTCCACCGCCGGAATGGCGCGCGAACAGATGACGTACGCCGAATATTGCCGGAAGTTCTCGTCGTAGAAGTCCCGCAGGGGACCCCGCCCCGTCAGCCCTTCTTTGACCGTCAAGGGCGTGCCCGCCGCGTCCGCGGGGCTTTTCTCTTCTTCCCGCGGCGTTTTCTCCCCGTCCCCGTGGGATTCCAGGTCGAACAACTCCATGTTTTCAAACAAACTCGGCGGCTGTCCGTTCTTATCCGATTTTCCGCTCATCTCTTAAAACTCCGACGAATCGCACACGAGCGACTCCATGATGTAATTCTTGCGCTCCGGCGTATTGGCGCCCATGTAGAATTTGATGGACTTCTCCACGTCCAGATCGTCCGCGCAGGTGACCGGCGTCAGACGCATATCCTTGCCGATGAAGTCCTTGAATTCCTTCGCGTTCAGCTCGCCCAGCCCCTTGAAGCGCGTGATTTCGCACCCTTTGCCGCATTTTGCGATCGCCTTCTCCCGCTCCTGGTCCGTGAAGCAGTAGTACTGCTCCTTCTTGTTCCGCACGCGGAAAAGCGGCGTTTCCAGCACGAAAACGCGTCCATCCGTGATCAATTGCCGGTAAAACCGCATGAAAAACGTCGCCAGCAGCATGCGGATGTGCAACCCGTCCACATCGGCATCCGTCGCGAAAATGATCTTCCCGTACCGCAAACGGTCCAGGCTCTCGTCCACGTCCAGGGTCTTGATGAGGTTGAAAAACTCCTCGTTGCGGTAAAGGACGTCCTTGTTGAGTCCGCACGTGTTCAGCGGCTTGCCGCGCAGGAAGAAGACCGCCTGGTTCGTCGCATCCCGCGCCAGCCCCAGGGTACCCCCGGCGGACTGCCCTTCCGTCAAAAAGATCATGGTGTCCGCGCCTTCCGCCTGACCCGTCTTCTTGTTGATTTTATCGAGTTTCAGGTGGTTTTTGCTGTCTTTCAGCTGCGGAACCCGCACGCTGACCGCCTGCGAACGCTCGCGCGCCTGCTTCTTGATCGTGTTGAGTTGGGAGCGGATTTTGCCCGTTTCCTCGATCTTTTTGACGAGTTTGTCGGCCTCTCCCGGCGCCCGGTGCAAGGCGGTTTCAATCTCCTTCTTCATCTGCGCGACGAGATCCGCACGGATGTCGTTCATCACGAACTTGATCTTCGTCTGCCCCTCGAAGACCGGATTCATGATCTTCAGGCTCACCGCGCCGATCAAACCGTCGCGGATGTCGTCGCCGTCGAACTTCTTTTTCGGATCGTAATCGTTGAGCGCCTTCGTCAACGCTTCCTTGAACGCCGTCAGGTGCGTCCCGCCGTCTGTCGTGTATTGCCCGTTCACGAAGGAGTAGTATTCCTCGCCGAAACGGTTCGTATGCGTGAAGATGAGCTCGAGATTCTTCGTTTTGATGTGGAAAGGCGTGTAAAGCTTCTCGAATTGCGCCTCGTCGGCAATCAGATCGGCGAGCCCGCCCGTGGAGCAGATGGCCTGTCCGTTCAGATTGATCGTCAGCCCCGCGTTCACGTAGCAGTACATCCGCATGCGCCGCAACACGTGCTCCTCGCGCATCTTGAACGTCTTCAATACCTTGGCGTCGGGCTTGTAGTGCGTAAAGGTGCCGTTCGGCTCGTTTTTCGCGCATTTCCCGCGCTTCTGGGACTGCAAACGCCCCTCCTTGAAGAACGCCTCCGAATATTCGCCGTCCCGGTAGGACCGCACCTCGAA
>DJRS01000052.1:0-4590 GCA_002440145.1 Verrucomicrobia bacterium UBA6354 | reverse complement strand
TCGAACTTGCCGCCCGTGTTCATCTGGCTGACGCAATCGACAACCTTCTCGAGCGGAATGCCGCGCCCGTAGTCCCTTACGCTCACTTCGCCCGTGTCGTAATTCACCGTGACGTCGATCTTCTTGCCGTACCCCATGACGAACTCGTCGATCGAGTTGTCGATGACTTCCTTCATGAGGATGTAAATGCAATCGTGATACATCGCGCCCGTACCCGGCTCGCCGACATACATACCCGGACGCATACGGATATGCGTCACCGGATCCAGCGTCTTGATGCTGTCCGCACCGTAATTGGTCTTCGCCATCGTTCGTAAATCTCTTCTCTAGCTTTCGAATGGACGCCTATTATACCATATTTTGGGTCCGTTGCGAACAGGGAAAGCGCACATGAAGCCCGTCCGTTTGGCGCGAAAGCGGGAAAACGCGAAGAAAAGCCCTTTTTAGACCGTTTCTCGCGTCTTTTGCATGCGCGGCTGTTCCGGCGCAACGGCATCGGCGTTCCAAGGGAACATCCCCACCTGTCCCCCGGCAAGGTCGCGCAAACCTACACCCGGACGCTCCGCACGCCGCAGATTCCGTCCGAGAAGCCCGAACGGACGTATTCCGCGCGCCAAACGCCGTCCGGCGTCCCAATCAGCGCCGCAGCATCCAGAAAACGGGGCCAGTCTGCCCGCGAAAAGTCCGTTTTCACCCCTTTTGCATGCAAATACGCGGCGATATAGAGGTCGTGCGTCGTGAAAATGCCCAATTGCCCCGTCGTGAAGCGCGCCAGCTGTTCGCGCTCGTAATTCGCCGCGGCCGAGGCGAGCGGATGGAACCCGCGTTGGCGTCCAGTATGCAGATACTCGTCCATGCGCGCGAAAAACGCGCCGTCCCGGAACACTTCCCAGACCTCGTGCTCGTCGGCGACGAACGCACAGGAATTGCCGACGACCGGGTCGGTCGGAATCTCCGGCATCCCCAGCCCCATGCCTTCGGCGATAAACGCCGCGGTCTGCACCGTCCGCAAGAGGGGACTTGCCCGGAATCGCACATCCGCGGCGCTCCCCTTCAACGCCGCGCCGAACGCCCTACTCATCTCGCGCCCGGCGGACGTCAGGGGCAACGCCGCGCCGAACGTCGGGTCTTCATTGTCGATTTGAGGCCTTTCGCCGTGACGAACGAGGAGGAGAACGCGGTTCCCCTCCCCCAATTCGCGGCGAATGTCGTCAAGATTCACCATGCTTACTTCGTGCGGCCCGTGTAGGCGTCCGTGGCGGAGTTGTCGATCTGCGCCTTGAAAAACGCGTTCTCGGCTTCGCCTCTCTTCGCGTCCCACGGACGCGGACCGCCCTCCAGCTGCACGGCCCAGAGCTTGAGCTGCTTCTTGTGCCAGTTCACCATGCAGTTCGTACCCCACGCGCCGCCGTGCCCGAACCACTGGCCCTCGCCGTCCTTGACCGGCGCGGCAAGTCCAAGCGAATAGCCGCCCATCCCCGCCGGACGCGTCGAGACGGCGAGCAGGTTCTTGACCGTCTCTTCCTTCAGGATGCGCGCCCCGTTGTCGCCCATGCCCAGATTCATCAGCATCTTGTAGAACTTGACCTGGTCGCGCGCCGTCGTCCAGAGCCCCGCGCCCGCCGAAGCGAAGATGCGCCCGCGGTCGTTGTACGGACGCTGCTCCCAGCCATGCTCGTAGAGGTAGGTCGCCGGCTTGTCGCCGTGCGCCGTGTAGCTTTCCACCAGCGTCGCGAGCTGCTTGTCCGTCGGCCAGAACGTCGTCGCCTTCATGCCGAGCGGATCCAGCACCGCCTTCTGGAGGTAGTCCTCCCAATGCATGCCCGTCACAATCTCCACAATCGCTGCGCCAATGTCGATGCCCGTGTTGGAGTACTGCTCCCGCGTGCCGGGCTCGAAAAGAAGCGGCGCGGACGCGGCGATTGCCGCCACCTGGCGCAACGGCGCGCCACCCGACCAGCCGCCGCCCTTGATGTTCCACTGCTTGGCACTGATCTCGAACGGGAAACCGCCCGTGTGGTTCAGCACCATGCGGATCGTGAGGACGTTCTTCGCCTTCACGAGCGTACGCACCCCGTTCGTCTCCCCCGCGTTCACCCACAGCGTCTTGAACTCGGGCAGATACTTCGACACCGGATCGTCCAGCGAAATCTTGCCTTCCTCCACCAGCTTCGCGATCGTGACGCCGCAGAAGCCCTTCGTCTGCGAGCACTGCATGTACACGTCATCCGGCGTGATCGCGCGCTTTGCCGCGACATCCGCGTAGCCGACGCAGGCGACCTCCTCGACCCCGTCTTTGTAGAGAATCGAAATGGCCCCGGGGAGCGCGCCGCTTTCCACATAAGGCGCGAGCGCGTCCTTCATGAACGTCGTGCCGGAAGCCTTGCCGCCCGTCAGCGAGTCGTACGCCCCGTTTGCCGCGCCGTAGCCGGCGCAAATGGAAGCCACGGTCAGCGCGGCGCTCAGAATCAGTCTTTTCATTTCTTTTCTCCTTTTTAGGTGTGTGAAACCAATCAGCGCAAAGTCGGATTGTCGAATTCGCGGACGACGTCCAGAAGCTGCTCGGCGAGATCCGGGTCGACTTCAAAGATGTTCTGCGTCTCCGAGTAGGTATTGTTGTTGATGTTCGCCTTGACCGCGATGAACCGGTCGAACTTCTCCTTGTCGGACCCCTTGAATGTCTTCTCTTTGTCCAGAAGCCCGTGGTTGACGAGATTCTGGAAGAGGTCGTTCACGTGCTTCGGGTCCGTATACAGGCGCTGCGTGCGGATGTCCCGCCACGTCTCAGACTTGAAGGACTTGGCGAAATCGTTCGATACGCGGTCGCTCGTGCCCTTGCGCAGTTCGACAAGCCCCAGTCCGTTGATGTAGACCGCCACGCGCCGGATCGGCTTGCGGTTCGTGTTGTAGTAGTGGATGTCCACCCAGTTGAGCGGACTCTCCTTCACCGTGATGTAGGGATCGACCCAGAACGGACCGCACCCCGAAAGTGCCGAAAGGACCAAAAGCGCCCCAATCAGGAAAGACTTTGCGCGCATAGCGAAGCAGCTCCATAAAGTGTCAATGTCGGATCGACGGTGACGGGAAATCCGATTCCCGCCGCGGCATTCCGCGAAAATCCGCCCGTTGCGACCAGCGTAAAAGGTTCCTTGAAGTTCTTCAGGAGTTCAGAAACGATCTCCCGCACCATGCCGCGGTACCCCACGAGCATGCCGAAACGCATGGCTTCCTCCGTCGAGCGTCCGATCTTCGGCACGTCCGACGCGCCCAGATCGAGCCGCGGCAATTGCGCCGTGCGCTCGTAAAGATAGTCCCGCATGAGCGGAAAGCCGGGCGCGATGGCCCCGCCCCGCCAGACGCCGTCCGAGGTGACGACCGCCGCCGTGAACGCCGTCCCGAAGTCCATGACCAGTACGGGCGTGCCGTACTTCAGAACCGCCCCCGCCGCGTCCGCCAGACGGTCCCGCCCGATTGTCTCCGGGCGCGGATAGTCGAACGTCACCTGCGGCAAGGCGCGCTTGAAGGCGTCCAGATCGAGCGCATGGAACGGCAGACCCGACTCTTCCGCGAGCTTCCGCCAGGCCGCGTCCACCGCCGGCACGACGGAGACATAGGCGAGCGCGGCGAACGGACGCGCCGCCTGCCACGCGCGGATCTGCTCCGCGGCCTCCTCGTACCCGCCGTCGCAATGGGCGGTTGCCGTTATCCGCCCGTCTTCCCACTGCCCGAGCGCCGTCGACGTGTTCCCGACGTCGACGACGAGAATTCTCAAACCGTGCGCCATTCGAGTGAAAGGTCGACCGAACCGGCGCTGTGCGTCAGGCAGCCGAGCGATATGGCCGTCACGCCCGTCGCCGCCACTTCTTTCGCGCGGTCGAGCGTAATCCCGCCCGAGGCCTCAGTCTTGGAAATGCCGCGGCACATCTTCACGCACTTCTTCATGTCCGCAATGTCCATGTTGTCCAGCATGATCCATTCGGGTTTCGCCTTCAAAGCGCTCGCGCACTCCCGGACCGACTCCACCTCGACTTCGACGGCGAGCTTGGGGAAGGCCTTGCGCGCGGCGACGACCGCCTGGTCCAGTTCGTCCGGGTCGCCGCCCTTCCACAGACGGCGATGGTTGTCCTTCATGAGGATGCGGTCGTACATGCCCATGCGGTGGTTCGTCCCCCCACCGCAGAGAACGGCGTACTTCTCGAAGACGCGCAGCCCGGGCGTCGTCTTGCGCGTATCCAGAATCAGCGTGCCGCGCTTCTTCGTCGCCTCGACGAACTTGCGCGTCAAAGTCGCCGTCGCGCACATGCGCTGCATGAAGTTGAGCGCCGTCCGCTCCGCCGCCAGAATGGAACGCGCCTTGCCGCGGAACACGAGTATCGGCTCCTTCGGCTTCACGACCGACCCGTCCGGCTTGAGAATCTTCACGCGGATCTTCGGGTCCACCGCCCGCAGAACGGCCTTGGCGACCGTCGCGCCCGCCACGACGCACCCGGTTCCCTTGGCGTAGATCTCGCCCGTCGCCACGACATCGGGATCCACCAGCGCCTCGCTCGTCGCATCGCACCAGTCCGTCGCCGCGGCGTTTTCCGCATC
>DJRS01000046.1:4765-9926 GCA_002440145.1 Verrucomicrobia bacterium UBA6354 | reverse complement strand
CCGCAGTCCCCTGCGGCCCGTCTCCCCCTTTTGACCCGTCAACCATAGACAGAAAGGATTCTTGCCATGCACCCGCTTGTCTCGCTCGGTCTAACCATCAAACGCCGGAACTTCGCCGCAGCCCTCGCCCGCAATCCCGAAGCCGCCGCCGAAATCGCCCGTCTCGAAGCCGAAAACGCCGCCCTCGCACGCGAAAACGGCGAACTGCGCAAACGCCTGGACGCCAAAGACGCCAAGCGGGGGACGCGCAAATGATCGCCATAGACTGCGCCGACGCCTACTTTTCCACCCGCACGCTCGCACGCGCCTGGTTCGAGTATGCGCCCGACCAGCGCAAGACCGCCATCGAGCAGGCCAAGCGCGACCTTGCGCGCGCCCTCGGGCGCGCCATGCGCGAGAACGAACCGGCCTATGTCTACGGGGACAGGACGCGCGACGAATTCGCCGTCTACGAGCAGGCGCTCTTCACGCTCCTGCGCGACGTCCAGCCCAAGGGCGGCGGCACGCTCGTTCCGTCGCTCCAGCCCGACGAACGCCGCGAACCGAACCGCACCCTCTCTTCCGGCAACGGCAAGTGGTCCGAGGAAGCCCTCGCCTGGCTCGGGGCTTCCAACCGCGTAGAGGTCGTGCTCGCCTAGCCCCGCCATGGCGTCCCCGCTCGAAAAGCTGGTCCGCAAGGCCGATGCGCTCGCCGTGTCGGCGGACCGGCTTGTCGCCGAAACGCTGCGGGGCATCCGCGGCGAACTCGCCGTACTGGCGAAGGAGCTCAAACTCGCTTCCTCCGCCGCCGACCGCGAAACCGCCTACAAGGCGATCCGCACGCGCATGGCCAAGCTCGCCGTGCGCCTCGACCGCCTCCTGGCCGCCCAGCACCAGCTCGCCGCCAAGACCGCCGCGCGCGCCGCCTCGGACATGACGGGCGTCGAAATCAAGTATTCCGCCCGCCATGCGCAGGCCGTCCTGGAACTCGTTTCCCCCGCGCAGGGCGAGAATCTCGCCGCCGTCTTCACGGACCGCATGTCCCAGAGCCTCGTCAACACGCTGCGGGAGAGCGTCGTCGCCGTCCTGCGCGAACAGGCCGTCGCCGGCGGCTCCGTCAAGGACGCCGCACGCGCCATGCAGGAGCGTTGGGACGCCGCGCTCGAAAACGAGACCCCGCGCTTCACCGACGCCGCCGGACGCGTCTGGGACACGAAGACCTACTTCATGATGAACGCCCGCACCTCCACGATGCGCGTCTACAACGACTGCCTCGTGGACGATGTCGCGCGCCAGACCGGCTCGGACCTCATGCGCATCTCGCGCGGCGGGAGCGACCCGCATTGCGCCTGCGCCGCGTGGGAAGGCCAGATCGTCTCCCTCTCCGGCAAGACGAAGGGGCTGCCGACCTATGAAGACGCCCGCCGCGGCGGATGCTTCCACCCGAACTGCGTCCACACGCTCGAAGTCGTGGACGCGGAGGCCGACGCGGACGAAATCGCGCTGCAGAAGGCGCACCCCGTCGCCAAGGCGGACGCCGCCGACCCGGACGCCCAGCGCGCGCGCAAGTACGCGCGCGACCAGGAGCGCAAGCGGAAAACGGAAGGATTGACGGCCGAAGAGGCCCGCCTCGCCGTCGACCGCGACAATCTCGCCGCCGCGATCCGCGCCGGACTCCTCCGCGCCGACGCCAAAGCCCTGGTCGCCAAACTGACCGACGCGCAGGTGTCCGCGCTCTGTCCGGACGGCATGCCGCCGCGTTTCGCCCCCGTAAAGAAGGTCCCCGGCGGCACGCGCGCAAATCCGAAGTACGAGCCCGAGCGGTGGCGCCGCGGCACGCGCGGCGGCGTCGTGCACATCGCCCGCGACACCGACGCCGCCCACCTCGTCGCCGTCGCCAAACTCGCGGAAGCGGCGGAAAGCAAGGAGAAATCCGCCGCGCCCAAGGGCTGGACGCCCTCCACGCCGCTCGAGAAGGAAACCGACGCGCTCATGCGCAAGCTCGGGGTCGCGCATACGGACAAGCCGCTCGACATCGCCGGAACGAATCCGAACTACAAGAAGGGAAAGGAGTGGCAAATCAATTGTCAGCGTTGCGTGCCTGCCTGCGAAGCGCGTTTCCGTGGATACGATGTCACGGCGAAGCCCAAGCCTATGGCGTTTGACAGTCGGGCGGGGAAGCTCGTCCCCGACGGAAACGATGAGATGTTTGCCGACGTCAACAGGGATTCCATTGCTGAAATGCTATTCCCGGCATTTGATCATGTCTCCCCAATCCACTACAGGAAGAAGTCCGACATCGAAAAGCAAATGGCGGGATGGGGCGATGGCGCGCGTGCACAAGTTGTTTGCATGTGGAAAACAAAGAGCGGAGGATTGTCAGGGCACACGTTCATGGCCTGCCAGATAAACGGCAAAACGCATTTCCTGGACCCGCAAAACGGAGACAAGGATTGTTCGGGCTACTTTCCGGGCATACGGACGCGCGGAGAAGCGGCGTTGTTCAACAACTTCGCGCGAATCGACGACCGGCCCTTCAGCGCGCGCGTAAGATTTTGTGCGGGGTCAGCCGATTATATTGAAAAATTGGACGTCTGACACGCAATCTTTAAGCGGCATGCCACCAACCCGATACTGCGACAGGGCTTCGGGAATGGAGGCATATGTGCGGTCGTTCATGAACTTGTAATTGGTCCAAGGCTTCCCGGGTTGAGAATCGGGATTGACGACTTGTTCGTAAATGCTTATTCCGCCAGAGTTTTTTTTGTGGCCTGCGGACGTGAACACAAGCACGCCCTGCAGCTTTTCTTCGGCATCTTTTCGCAGACTGAAAGCCCCGACAGGCAACACCCCGTCAAGAATCTGCTTGATTTTTTTCTCCAGCTCCGGAATATTGTTCCTCATGGCCTGTTCTCCTTTCGTCCATCATTGTACCATATTGCGGCGTTCGCCGTCAACCACGGTTCCCCGGTCAAAGCCGTTTGCGGGCCAGTCCTTTGACCCGCCAACCATAGGCATGGAACTACCGCTTACAGGATTGGACAGGCTTTCGCGCGCGCTCGGAGACTTGCGCACGCAGTCGCGCACGCTTGCGCGCGAGGCGCTCTTCATGTGCGCCCAGCACTGCAAGGCCGTCGCCGTCTCCTACGCGCCCCGCTCCCCGACGATGGCGAACCATTCCGCCGCGCTCAAACGCAAGAAGCGCACGACCGCGCACCGCTATCCCGGCTCGCTCGAAAAGTCCATCGAATGCGAATCTTCCGCGGACCGCGCATCCGTCTTCGTGCGGCAGAATGCGCTTTGCGTCTCCGCCACGGGCTACAACTACGCCAAACGCATCCACGACGAACGCGGCAAGTCCTGGCGAAACCTCGGCGCCGGATCCATCGCCAAGGGCGGCAAGGTCGGAGAGAAGTTCATTGAACGCGCCATTTCCGACAGCGCGGACTGGTGCGAACGCGTCCTCTCGGGACGCCTGCGGAAAATCGAGCTCTAGACCGCCTCTTCCCCGTACCCCGCCCCCCGTGGTAGGGGCCGCAGTCCCCTGCGCCCCGTCTCCCCCTTTTGACCCGTCAACCATAGGCAGTGAGAAAGAAAGGACAACTACATGCGTGAATTCGACTACATCGATTCCCTGACCGTCGCCGAAGAAGCCTGCGCGAAACGCCTGGCGGACTTCCTGGGGAAAGCCGTCTGGCGCGGCGTGAACCCCGGCGAGACGGACTGCGGCGTCTTCAACATCGGCTGGCTCCAGACGGGCGAACACTGCTGCTACAACGCCGAAGCCCTGCACTTCCGCGCCTCGCTGAGCCTCTTCGGCCGCGACCGCACGAACCTTCAGCGCGACATCATGCGCATTCTGGCCGCCTTCCCCATGAACGCCGATTTGCGCGTCGACGATCCGCTGCGCGAGGAAAGCAATGTGCTCGTTTTTCGTGTCGCGCCCGAAGCGCGCGCCGTCGGCGAGGCGCTGCCGACTGATGTCAACGTCATGACGAACGCCGCCCCCGTATTGGCCTACAGTGCCACGCTCGCGATGGACGTCGTTTTCCGGACATCCCGTCCGCGGGCGTAAAAGCGGGAAGAAAGGAGAAAAGAGAATGTCGAGGTGGAAAGATTTGACGTCCGAACAACGCGAACGCCGGCGCGAGAACCGCCGCCGCCACGTCGCGAAAATGAGGGCGATGACGCCCGAAGAGCGCGAGTCCTACCGCGCCAAACAAGCCGCGGAACGCGCCATCCGCCGCGAAAACGCGCAGATGGAGAAAAAACTCCTGTGCGAGATGGACCGCTACGTGAACATGTCCGTGCCGACGAACGAAAAACTGCTCAAATATGAGAAGTTCCGGCAGGCTGCCAACCCCGGCAAGCCCGTGCCGCGTCCCGAATGGTGCTCCCCCGCGCGTTGGCGCATGTTCTTGCTGTGGCGCCGGGACCCCAGACGGTTCATTTGCGCAGGCGAAGATCCGCGTTGCGTCTCGCCGATGGGCACGCTCTCCTTTTTCGGCTGCTGACTTTCGGGGAAGGACCGGAAAATGGACGGCAAAGAAGGCAAACGGCAGACGATTGTCGCAAAGATAGACGAACAGACGCGCCGCATCGACGCGTGTGCGCGGGACTTCGCCGCGCTCGCGGGCGCGATCAACCGCACGCATTGCCTTGCGGACATCTATCGCGACGCGCTCCAGGAGATTGACGCGGTCGCGAACGACGAAAACAGGCGTCCGGATCCGCTCGAGCGCCTGCGGCGCATAAAGCAGATTTTCGTCAAGGTGAGCGTGAAAGCGGTGAAAATAATGGCGGAGGCGAAAAAATGAATGAAACCCTGACAAATATCGCGACCTACCCGACGCCGTGGGAAGTCGACGCGGACCCCGCCGAGGGCGACGGCGTGCAGGTCGTGGACGCCATCGGCGGCAAGGTCTGCGAGATGGACGGTTTTGCGCCCGCCTCGCGCCTGAACGCCGAACTCATCGTCCGTGCCGTCAACCGCCTGAAAGAGGCTGAAAGCGAGGCTGCGCTCCTGTGCGCGGGTTCTGCGGGCGCGGCGCCGTCCGCGCCCGTCCCGCCCGTCTCCCCCGTGGCAGGGGCCGCAGTCCCCTGCGGCCCGCACCCGTCCCGCCCGTCTCCCCCGTGGTAGGGGCCGCAGCCCCCTGCGGCCCGCGCCCGTCCCGCCCGTCTC
>DJRS01000046.1:0-4689 GCA_002440145.1 Verrucomicrobia bacterium UBA6354 | reverse complement strand
AGTCCCCTGCGGCCCGCACCCGGCTTTTGACCGGAAAACCATAGATAGAAAGGACCCTTGAATCATGTTCGCACCTTCGTCCACGATCACCGTCTCCGGCTGGATGCTCCAGTCCGTCAACCGCTCCACGCAGAAGCAGCGTGCGCAGGCCCTCACCTCCAAGGGCAACGAGCACGCGTACGCCTACCACTCCGCCCAGACGGCGGAATCCGCCTCCTTCACGCTCGGCGGGGACTACACGGGCAACATCACGCTCCCCGCGCTCGGCGAGGGCATAACGGACTACACGATGACCTATTCGGAAACGGAATTCCCGAAACTGGAAGTCACCAAGTCTTCCGCCGCGGGCGGCGGCTCGTTCGCCGCACCCTTCACGCTCCCGGCGCGTTCCATCGGCTGCCCCTCCGCGCTCCCCGGCATCGCCACGAAAATCGGTCCCTGCAAGCAGATTGCGATCGCCGTCTCCTGCCAGCATGTCGAAGAGACGGACGGCTCGGGCGCCTACAATCCGGCGAAATACTCCGGCATGCGCGACGCGACGGTGACCGTCACCTTCACCGGCGTTGCCGGAAAGCCGGAAATCACCCCCGCCGAAGGCTGGACCACGCCCTCCGAGACCGATTCCGACTCCAACACCGCGATTGCCGCCGGGTCCGTCGTGTACGAGAAGCACTTCCCGGTCGGCACGGACGCCGAGGCGGCGAACAGTGCGGCCTCCGAGCCCTGATTTTCCCCAACAACCGGGGCCGCCGCGTCTCTTTTTTTATCCTCATTTTCCGGACGCGGCGGCCCCTTTTTCAACCATGTCTTTGCGTCTCCAATCCCGTCTGCAGGACCTCGCCGAACGCGGCATCACCGCCGACAAACTGACGGCGGAAGAATTGCGCGCGCTTGTCTATGCCTGCGACCGCATGGACAGCCCCTACTCCGCGATAAACGCCGAACTCTGCGAACATCCCGTCAAGGTCTGCAGGGGCGTCTGGCTCTGGCCCGTCACCGCAGGCGCGCAGATCTGGCTCGAGGAATACGCCGCGAAATGGTGGCGCGCGGGGACGGGCATGTTCCGCTGGGCGCAGGTCTACGCGCTCCGGAACGCCCGCGACCCCGAAGCCTTCGCCCGCCTGACCTCCCCCGCGCGCGCGCGCCCCGCCATCCTCGCCTGCGCCCTCCGCTTCGCCTGCCACCGCGGTGAACTGATAACCGCCGTCAACCGGTGCTACGGCATCGACCCGCACGCCGCGCCGGACAGAACCCCGTCTTCCGCCCCCGAGGGCGGGCACGATTTCGCCGCCAAGGTCGCCTTCCTCGAGATGCGCGCGGGCATCCCCGCCCGGAACTGGCTCTGGGGCAAGTCCCTCAAGACGATGCTCTACTCCTGGGCCCGCCTGACGGCCGTCTCGGACGCGTTCGGCGGCAAGGCCGCGGCCGAAATGGACCTCGAGCGCGACGAGGCGCTCGCCAATCTCGCGCGCGTCGTCTCCGCCATAACCGAAAGGTTCGAGCATGAACAAAATCCTTGAGTATGTCATTTCCGCGAAAGACAAGACGGGAGCGGCGGTTTCCTCCGCCCTCGCCCGCGTCAAGTCGTTCGCCTCGTCCGTCGCGCAAAACCTCGCCAACGTCAAGGCCGGCTTCGACATGCTCGCGGGCTTCGCGCGTTCGTTCTCTTCCGCCTTCGCCGTCGCGATAAAGGAAGCGTTCAAGTTCGAGAAGGCGACCGCCGATTTCAAGGTCCTGCTCGATTCCGCGGACGCCGCGCGCGACCATATCGCCCGGCTGCGCCAATTCGCCTCCGCGACACCGCTCACCTTCGACGATCTCAGCCGTGCCTCCAAGCTTCTGCTCTCCTTTGGCGCGAACGTGAAGGACGTCATGCCCTACCTCAAGACGCTCGGCGACATCTCCATGGGCAACACGCAGAAGTTCCAGGGGCTCGCGCTCGTTTTCGCGCAGGTCCAGTCCGCCGGCAAGCTCATGGGGCAGGATCTCCTGCAGATGGTCAACCAGGGCTTTAACCCGCTCACCGTCATTGCGCAGGAGACCGGCAAGTCCGTCGCCGAACTCAAAGACCTCATGTCCGAAGGCGCGATCTCCTTCGAGATGGTCGCCGAGGCGATGCGCGTCGCCACGTCCGCAGGCGGGCTCTTCAACGGCGCGATGGAAGAGGCGTCCAAGACGGGCGAGGGGCTCATGTCCACGCTCTCCGACAAGTGGGCGGACGCCGTGCGCACCTTCGGCAACCGCTTCACGGACGCGGCAAAGGGCGGCATCCAGACGCTCATAAGCCGGCTCGCGGATCTGGCCGAATCGGGGACGCTCGACGAATGGGCGGATAACGCCGCGCGGGCGCTCGGGCGTTTCGGCGCGAAACTCTCCGAAACGGTGCAGGGCGTCCGCGCGCTCGGTTCGGCGGCGGAATGGCTCTGGAAGAAGTCGGGGGCTTCCGACCTGTGGCACGGCGCGAATTCGATTGTCCAGGGCACGGGCGCACTCATCGGCGCGCTCGTAGGCGGCGGCTCCTTGCGCGACGCCGCGCGGGCCTATGACGAAGCGTCCGCCGAAGAAATCGCCAAAGGCTTCTACGGCGGCAAGGTCTTCCGCGATTTCGCACCCGAGGAGGCGAAACGGACCCCGCGCCGCGCACGCCCGGCGGCGGAAGCCCCGCCGCCCGCACGGACGGCCGCCCCGACACAAAAGCAGGGCGCGTCGCTCGCGCAGATGCTCGAGAAGGCGACCGAAGGCGAACGGCGCAAGCAGGAAGAGGCGGAAAAGAAACTCGCCCGCGAACGCGCCGCCGAAGCCGAAAAACTCCGCCGCCAGGAGGAAGCCGCGCGCCTCAAGCTCGAGCGCGACCTCCACAACGCCCGCGTCCGGCTCCTGACGGACGAACTCCAGCGGCGCAAGTCCCTGCAGTCCGGGGCGGAAGCGCAACTCGCCGCCGCGCAGGCGAACGAGACGCAGGCCTGGGGCTGGTACCGCGACAAGGACGCCCTCAAGGCCCAGCTCGCCGAGGAACGCGCCAACGACGAAGCCGAAAAACGCTTTGAAAAGGATTTCGCGCGGCTCAAATCCAAAAACTGGGACTGGCGCCGCGCCGCCGAATACGGCTCTGGCGGCATGCGCGCCCTCTCGCTCGAGGAAACCGCCGTCAAGCGCGTCGCCCTCGCACGCGAACAGCGCGCCGCCGCCGAAGACTACGCCCGCCAGACCGCCGAAGGCGTCGCCCAGATGGCGCAGACGCTCGAGGAACTCAACGCAACCATTCAGGAAGGGAGTATCGAATAATGGGCTGGACAACGACCGGGTGCACCGTGCGCACCTCCAAACAGACCGCCTCGACCATCCTCTTCTGCCGCCCCGGCGCGAAGAGCGTATTCCAGGTCGAGACGGAGGAAATCCACGAAATCCGCGGGCTGACGGAAGACGCCGCCCGCGCTAAGGTGCCCGACGCCGCGGGCGTCGTGGACAACACGGTCGAGACCGTCTACTACGCCTTCATCGATTCGCTCGTCTTCTCGCTCACGGCCCGCACGGGCGCGAAGTCGGAATGGGCCGCCGCACGGGCGGACGAATCCGGCCAGTGGGTCGCCCAGTGCCGCACGCGCTCTTTCGCCGTCAAGGGGCTCGACACCGCCGTCTGGGGCACGACACCCCTCAACGAGAACGGCGAGGCCATCGTCCTGTCCGCCGACGGACGCTCCCGCGTCGCGTCCGTCGACTCCTCTTTCAGCGTCGCCTGCCAGGCCAAGGGCGGCACCGCCCTCGTCACGAAAATCGAGACCTCCCTCTCCGAAATCCGCTATGTCGCCACGGAACAGGCCGCCTACGCCCTCGTGCAGGCCAACGACGGCACGAGCATGAACTACCTGACCTACGTCTACCGCGTGTCGACCGGCCTCAACGAAAGCGAGGACCGCGAAACCTGCACCGTCCCCCAGGGCGTGGAAAAGAGCGCGACCATGCGCTTCGTCTCCCCGAAAGAAGGCTGGTCCGTCTTCGTCACGGCGAAATACTACAACGTCTTCCCCGGTACGGGATGGGTGGTCGCACAATGATACGCGAATTCAAATCCAGGCGGCTCGTATTCCCGCCCATGCGCTGGATGAACGCCGTCGCCCGCTGGATCCTCGGCGTCCATTCATCCGACGGCTCCGTCGCGATCGCCAACACCCCGAACCCGGGAAACAACGGCTCCATCGACCTGCGCGTCAACGTGGACGCCCTCGCCGCGTCCGTGGGCGCCCTCGTCTGGCGCGTCTGGGCGTCGGACGATCTGCAGCGTGACTTCGCCGCCAAGGTCAAGTCCATTGTCGCCCTGCAGGTGAGCGCGGGCGAAATCTTCAACCAGCTCGCCGCGCGCATCCAGAAGCGAATCGACGATGCGATCGGTGCCGTCGAGACCCCCGAAGAGCCCCTCGAGGCCGGCGGCGGAAGCGCGGTCGGCGGCTCCACGGATCTCGAGGCGACGGCTTACGACTTCTCCAGCGGCGGGAACGGCAATCTGAACGGCGTGAAACTGCCCGTCCTGTCGCGCGCCGTGCGCGTGAGCGACGAAGTGACCAAACTCTACTTCCGCACGCTCACCCTCGCCAAAGACGGCCGCGTCGCCGCGATTTCGGCCGAAGAGAGCAACATCAACGTCTATTCTGCCTGACGCCGCGCCTACCCCGCAGTCCCCTGCGGCCCGCG
>DJRS01000159.1 GCA_002440145.1 Verrucomicrobia bacterium UBA6354 | reverse complement strand
CGGACAGCTTCTCTGGCGTCCATGCCGCGATCGCGTCCTTTATCGGCTGCGCGTCGATCGTGTTGCCCGTCGCGAAGACATGGTTCTTGTCGAAGCCGTGATCGACCATCCAGCGCGCGCCCTCCCGCGTATAGCAGAGGACATCGTTCGCCAGAAGGCGCGTCAGGAAGAGGCGGACAGCGATGCGCCAGGGTTTGGAAGTCGCGGTTTTGTGGTGCCCCCACCACAGGACGCCGAGTCCGCGCAGGCGCGCCCGCACCGCAAGCCCCATCAGGGTCAGATTGCGCGGCTCGCCGCAAATGACGACGACATCCCCCTTCTGCAGCCCCGCGAGGCTCAGGCCCTTCTGCAGACGGATGCCGCCAATCTCGCGGATGGGGTGCGCGTAGTCCGTCCGCACGCCGCGCAGGGGACAACTCGGCACGCCCTTGTCGAAGAACGGACCGGCCACGACCGTCAGCCGCGCACCGTAGAGCCGCCCCAGCCCTTCGAACAACCCCACGCGATAGGCCGGCACGCACGGCTGGAAAATCGTTATCTTGAAGTCGGACATCCTGCCTCCTTATTCCGGGATGAACGGGACGACGGACCGCCCCACGAGCGTCCGGCGCCGGTAGAACCGCACAAAAAGGGAGCCGTCCAGCAACCGCCACAGCATCCACAGGTCGTACCACGGATTCTTGAACGCATGCTCGAATGTATAACCCGTCTTTTGGCGTTGATAAATAGCTTCCTTCCTTTTCCGCGCCTGACTTTCCGCCGTATCCTTCCCCACAGTTTTCGATGCGTCATGGTCGCGAAAGAGCCAGCAATAATGGTTGAAACGGACCGGTTTATACCCCGCCATTGTCAAGCGGTTCCAGTATTCCGTATCCATGCCATAGTTCAGCGACTCGTCTATCGGACCGACTTTCCCGTACACGCTGCGCTTCCAGAACGTCGTCGAGCCGAATACGGCATTCGGGAAGCGGTTGCGCTTGAGGAACGGGATCGTCGTATGCGGACCCCACGTCACATGGGTAATCTTCTTCGTCTTGTCGTCGAAATTGATGTAATTCCCCGTGATCCATTCCACCTTCGGCTTGCGGGCGACGAGGTTCGCCCAGGCGAGGAGCATCCCCTTCGCGTACATCTCGTCCGCGTTCAGCCACGTCAACCATTCGCCGCGGGCGTGGGCGAAGCCCTTGTTGAACGCCGCGCTCTGCCCGCCGTCCGGCTCGCTACACCACCAGGCAAGATACTTTTCGTAGTGGCGGATGACCGCGACGGAATTGTCCTTGGACGCCGCGTCGCAGATGATGAGTTCCACCGCGTCCTGCGGACGGCCCTTGATCGGCAACGCAGGGCACCCGTCCACCAGCACCGGCGCCTCGCACTGCTTCACGACGGACTCCAGCGCGTCCGTTAAAAATCGCCCATAATTGTAGTTCGCGACGACAATTGAAAGTTGTATTTTCATTGTGCAAAATCACCTTTACTTTGTATCATACTTCTCCGCCTCGAATTCCATATCGGGCGGCAGGCGCATTGTCCCCCGGCCGACGGCCCGCGCAAAGAACAGGCAGGCGGCAAAAAGCCCCAACATCCAGCGGTTCGTAATCGGACTGAAGAAAAAATCCCACAAGAAAGATGGAATCGTCAACGCGAAATACCCGTACCACTGCGGAATAGCGGCAATATAATGGCGCAAATATTGATAAATAATATAGAGCCACCACAGGAAGAAGATCAAACCGAAAAGGCCGCACCAAACCCATGCCGACATGACATACGAATGCGTAGGAATCGACATCACCCACCCCGTGCGCGCGGCGCGAAGTCGCATGGCGTTATAGTGTTGGATATCGCTCTCATCGCCGTATTTCAACAAAAACTGGAGGGCATAGCCGTCTTTATCCTCGGCCTGCGGACCATACCCCATGATGGGGCGATGGATAGCCGCCGGGATGGCCGTAAAGAATTCCCTGCGCCCCCCCATCAACAATTTGAGCATTCCGCTACCTTGGGAGGTCTGCCTCTCGTATTTGCCGCGCGCGGCCTCGCCCAACAATCCCGTCGACGCCGTGTAAGAATAAACGAACTTGAACAGGACAACGCCCAGCAAGCCCAAAACAACAAAAACAAGAAAATGGCGGCTGATGCGCTGCATCTTCTCGCGGCTTTTGCGTCCGATAAGGATCAACAAGGAGCTCAAAAGGACCACAAGCGCCGCGCTGCGTCCGCTGGAAGACGAAACCATGGCAAACACAACGAAGGCTATCGGGGCGAGAATGGAATAGACGAGGGGCGTTTGCAGATAGGCCCCGATAATAGGGATTTGCCCGAACGCCCGAATACGGGAAATCCAGAACAAGGGGCCCCGTACGATGTCATACGTATCCCCTTGCCCGATATATGCGAACCCCGATTCGGTGACCGTGGCTGTCGGATTAAGCGCATAAATCGTGATGATGGAGGAGAGTGCAACACCGAAGAAGAACCAACCGAGCCCGCGCATGTTTTGCCGCAGCAATTCGTAAAAACAGACGTAATACGCCAATATGCTGTAAAACACCGCAAACTGTTTTACAACATAGGGATACGGCGTATGATTCCACGCCGAACTCGCCAGCATACTGACGATCAAGCCCCCCATCATGAAGACAAACGGCAGAAAGCCTTCGCGCCGCATGCGGTAGTAATGCTTCAATACGAGAATGGGCGCGAGCGCGAAGACGGCAAATTCCGAAAACGCGATAGCACCGTAAAAGTAAACTTTCGTCTCTGCGAAAACACCCAGCAAAAACAACAAAAAGGCAACACGTCCGCGCCGTCTTCGTTCAGCAGGAGGAATGAGGTCTTTAACTTTCATTTTTCTTCACTTCATGTGCTTTCGCCAGCTTATAGGCGCTTAACGTTATCTCGGCGCAGTAATCCCACGAAAAGCGCCTGTAGGTCCTCGCCTGTTCGGGCGAGAGGCGTCCGCGCATCCAGCCGCGGACAACGGCCTCGCGTATCTCGTTCTGTTTACACG
Organism: Verrucomicrobia bacterium UBA6354; assembly: GCA_002440145.1. Classification (GTDB taxonomy): domain Bacteria; phylum Verrucomicrobiota; class Kiritimatiellia; order RFP12; family UBA1067; genus UBA1067. Next base: position 2,775 of record DJRS01000159.1, on the reverse strand, counting down.
GATTGAAATATTCGGCGTCGAAACCATAATATTCCAGTGTCCCGCCGAATTTTGTGATGACGGGGCGGGCTCCCGCATAGGCCGCCTCGATCAGGGCGATCCCGGGCGTCTCGCAATCGGAGGGCAGACAGGCGCAGCGCGCATGTGCGAGAACCTGCCAATATTCCTCAGATCCGCTCGGCAGATAGCCGATAAAACGCATTCTGTCCGTCGCCTCGCGTCGACATTGCTCATAAAACCAACAAGACAAATCGGACGAATCCAATGCATCCCCCATAAAAACAATCTGGTAATTCGTATCGTACAAGGCCCGGATGAGACCCAGTTGATTCTTGCGTCCGGCGAACACGCCCGGCACGACCAGATAATCGCCGTCCGGCACCTTCTTGGAGCGCGGGAGGGTCGCCACGTCAAACCGCGGCGGGATGAAGCCATTCGGAACCGACACGCAACGGGTCGTTTCATCCATGCGATAGCAACCTTGCACCTTCATCCCTTCGGCGTGCGTATTAGGGAGAAATATGTCTATTCCGCGATAATCATTCCCCAAAGCGCACATTCGACGTATGCAGGTCAGTTCAGCGCGTAGACGCGGCCATCCAAACGGCATATTTTGGTGCGTAATCCAAACCCGTTCCCAGCCCGACCAGAACACGGTCGACCCCACCGTGGGACGGTGGGGCGCGAAACGCCGCCAATACTGCGCCAACGGACGCAAGCAGTAAATCAAGTGCGTGACGTCGTTCCGGGCAATCAAAGCCCGCACGTCGTCCTCGGTCAACGCGCGCCCCGCTTCGTCTTCGAACGTCCCGACCGGATGGCACGAATAGATGCGCGTCATTTCGCACCCCAGGCGAACCAGCGCGTTATAGGTCTCGCGCGCCTGCGTGCCGGCTCCCGTCTGCGCATCCTTCAGGCCGCGCGTGCAAACATAGAGTACTTTCATGCCTCGCTCGCAATCCCGGCGATCCGTTCCGCCGCGTGCCCGTCGCCATAGGGGCTGCGCGCCTGCGCCATTGCGGCGAATACCGCATCGTCCGTAAGGAGTTCCCGCACGCCTGCGCAAATCTTCGCGGCATCCGCCCCCACGAGGCGCACGCCGCCCGCTTCCACCGCCTCGGGGCGTTCGGTCGTGTCCCGCATGACGAGGACGGGCTTCCCGATGCTGGGCGCCTCCTCCTGCACGCCGCCCGAGTCCGTCAAGACGAATGTCGCCCGGCTCATCAACGCGACAAACTCCAGATAGCCGAGCGGCTTGATCAAATGGACGTTCTTCCCGACCAGATGCCCGAGAATGCGGCTCACCGGTTCCTGGACGTGCGGATTCAAGTGGACGGGATACACGAAATGCACATTGGGGAAGTCCGCGGCGCATTGCGCGATCGCGCGGCAAATCTGCTCGAAGCCCTCGCCGAAGTTCTCCCGGCGGTGACCCGTGATCAAAACAAGTTTCTCTTGCCCCTGAAGCACTTCAACGGGCAAGCCGGGAATGTCGGGCTTCCGTTCGCGCACAATCTCCCGCGCCCAGTGAAGGGCGTCGATGACGGTGTTGCCCGTGACGAAGATGTTCTCGCCGGGGACGCCTTCCTTCAGAAGGTTGGACTTGCTTTTCTCGGTCGGCGCGAAATGCCACCGCGCCAGGCGCGTCGTCAGGACGCGGTTCGCCTCCTCCGGCCACGGCGAGTACAGGTTTCCCGTGCGCAAGCCGGCTTCCACGTGCCCGATGGGTATTTTGTGGTAAAACGCCGCGAGGGCTCCCGCCAAAACCGTTGTCGTATCGCCCTGGACGAGCACCGCGTCCGGCTTTTCGCTCGCTAAATAGGCATCCAACTTCCCAACCAGCCGGGCCGTCAATTCGCCCAGGGACTGGTTGGGCTTCATGATATTGAGGTCTTCGTCGGGCACGATGCCAAAGACCTGCAACACCTGATCCAGCATCTCGCGGTGCTGCGCCGTCACGCAGACCCGGCAATCGACGTCCGGCCGTTTTTTCAACTCCCGCACGACAGGGGCCATCTTGATGGCCTCCGGCCGCGTTCCGAATATGCAACAAATCTTTTTCATCTCAGTCCTCCCAATATTTTCATCAGCCACTCGCGTGAGTGCGCAATCCAGTCCGCAAGCGCCCCCTTCCGCTCCAGGAAGTCCGTCAAGCGCGAGGCCATGAATTTCCTCGCCTCCGGGACTTCCACCGCACCTCTCGCGTGCACTTCCCCGATGTTCATCTATTTGCTCTCCTCATGCCGATTTTGTCTCCTAGACGCCTTATGCGAGCGCCAGCAAATGCCTTCTCGTCCGCCGTCAGCACCCAGCGCCAGGAAGCAAGGAGCAACACACTGACCGAGACGGCGGACGTCAACAGGAGGCGCAGGAAGGAGGGCTCGATGAACAGCAGAACCAATCCACCCGCCAAACATGCGCCCAGCGTAGCAGAAGCGAGCGGCATGATTATGTTCATCGCCCAATGGCGCAGACTGGTGCCCAGAACAGGACGCGCCACCCAGGCGTTCACAAGAGTCCCCACGAACATCATGATCAGCAAAGCAACCAGCACGGCATAGATCTGCCGCCAAACCAACACGGCAAACAAGGCACAGGGTATCGTCAAGAGATAGAAGGAGCCATGTAAGGTCTGGAAACGCGCCACGCGCCCGGAGGCGTTGATGCCGATGATAAAGCCATCCGACAGCGTCTTCAAAACCATTTGCGCGAGCATGGCCAGACAAATGCCTTCGGCATAAGGCGGCACGTCTTTAAGCCAGACGCGCAGCAGTT
>DJRS01000066.1:1738-7053 GCA_002440145.1 Verrucomicrobia bacterium UBA6354 | reverse complement strand
TTCCGCACGTCCCACGAAGTGCAGAAGATCGACGAGATAGACGATGAGACGATCCGCCAGATGATCAACGAGGAAGCCGTGGCGGACTTCCGCCGGCGGGCGCTCGATCCGGAACACCCGACCATGCGGGGCACGGCGCAGAATCCGGACATGAACTTCCAGGGGCGCGAGAGCTGCCAGAAGTACTACGAGGCGGCGCCGGCCGTCGTGCAGGCGAGCATGGACAAGCTGGCCGCGCTCACGGGGCGCAGCTACCACCTNNTTCGACTACGTGGGCGCACCGGACGCCGAACGCATCGTCGTGGCGATGGGCTCCGGCTGCGAGACGCTGCACGAGACGGTCGAGGCGCTCGTCGCCGCCGGCGAGAAGGTCGGCCTCGTCAAGGTTCGCCTGTACCGTCCGTTCGCCGCGGACGCGTTCGTCGCGGCGCTGCCGAAGACGGTGAAGACCGTCACGGTGCTCGACCGCACGAAAGAGCCGGGCGCGGTGGGCGATCCGCTCTATCTGGACGTATGCGCCGCGGTGGCGCAGGGGGTGCAGGCGGGTACCGCGGCGTTTGCGCAGCCGCGGATCCTGGGCGGACGCTACGGGCTGGGGTCCAAGGATTTCACGCCGCAGATGTGCAAGGCGGTCTACGACAACATGTCCGCCGCAAAGCCGGTCGACCATTTCGCCGTGGGCATCGTGGACGACGTGACGGGGCGGTATCTGCTCGGGGACGAGCGCTTCGAGATCCCGACCGGGGCGCGCAAGGAGTGCATGTTCTGGGGCATCGGCGCGGACGGCACGGTGGGCGCGAACAAGAACTCCATCAAGATCATCGGCACCTACACCGACAACTACGCCCAGGGCTACTTCGAGTACGACTCCAAGAAGTCCGGCGGCGTGACCGTCTCCCATCTGCGGTTCGGGCCGGACGTCATCCGCAGCCCCTACTTCTGCCACAAGGCGGACTTCACGGCGTGCCACTGCTTCAACTACCTCGAGAAGTACGACGTGCTCGCCGCGGCGAAGCCGGGCTCGACGTTCCTGCTGGCCTCGCCCTATTCCGCCGCGGAAGTCTGGGCGCACATGCCGGACGAGGTGGAGCAGACGATCATCGACAAGAAACTGCGCTTCTATGTCGTGGACGCGGCCAAGATCGCGCGCGCCAACGGCATGGGTACGCGCACGAACACGGTGCTCCAGACCGCCTTCTTCAAGCTCTCGGGCATCCTGCCGGAAGCGGAAGCCATCAAGGAACTCAAGGCGTACGCCGAGAAGTCCTACGCCATGAAGGGCATGGACGTCGTCGAGAAGAACTGGAAGTGCATCGACGCGGCGGTCGCCGCGATCGAGGAGGTGCAGTATCCGTCCAAGCCGGCGGGCGCGTTCAAGAAGCCGCCGACCGTCGCGGCGGAAGCCCCCGCATTCGTCAAGGACGTGACGGCGAAGATGATCGCGCAGAAGGGCAACGACTTGCCGGTTTCCGCCATCCCGGCGGACGGCACCTGGCCGACGGCGACCACGCAATGGGAGAAGCGCAACGTCGCGGCGTTCGTGCCGGAGTGGGATCCGGCGGTCTGCATCCAGTGCGGCAACTGCTCGGCGATCTGCCCGCACGCGGCGATCCGCCTGAAAGTCTACGGCAAGGACGCGCTCGCCGGCGCGCCGGCGGACTTCAAGTCGGCGGACACCAAGACGCCGAAGATGAAAGGGCTGGGCGAGAAGATGACGGTGCAGTGCGCACCGGAGGACTGCATGGGCTGCACGCTGTGCGTGGTCAAGTGCCCGATGTCGCAGCCGAAGAAGGATCCGGCGACAGGCGAACTGAAGGCGAACCCGAAGCCGGCGCTGAAGATGGTGCCGCAGCTTTCGGTGCGCGAGAAGGAAATCAAGAACTGGGACTTCTTCCTGAAGCTGCCGGAAGTGGACGCCGCCAAGCTCGACATGAAGATGCTGCTGGACAGCCAGCTGAAGCGTCCGCTCTTCGAGTTCTCGGGCGCCTGCGCGGGGTGCGGCGAGACGCCCTACATCAAGCTCCTGACGCAGATTTGCGGCGACCGGCTGCTGATCGCCAACGCGACGGGATGCTCCTCCATCTACGGCGGCAACCTGCCCACGACGCCCTACTGCAAACGCGCGGACGGACGCGGTCCGGCATGGTCCAACTCGCTCTTCGAGGACAACGCGGAGTTCGGTCTGGGCATGCGCGTTTCGACGGAAAAGCTGCAGGCGTACGCGTTCGGGCTCGTGGACGAGATGCTCGCGAATCCCGCGGCGCCGGAGAACATCAAGGCGATCCTGACGCACATCAAGTCCATCGACCAGTTCGACGAGAAGGGCCGGGGCGTGGAGGAGATGCGCGCGGCGGTCGCCGAACTCAAGGCGGCGCTCGCCGCGCATGACTGCAGCTGCACGCGCAAGACCCGCCTTCTGGCGGTCGCGGACAACCTCGTGCGCAAGTCGGTCTGGATCGTCGGCGGCGACGGCTGGGCGTACGACATCGGCTACGGCGGGCTGGACCACGTGCTCGCCTCGGGGCGGAACGTGAAGGTGCTCGTCCTGGATACGGAAGTCTACTCCAACACGGGCGGGCAAGCCTCGAAGTCCACGCCGAAGGGTGCGATCGCGAAGTTCGCCGCCTCGGGCAAGGTGCAGATGAAGAAGAACCTCGGTCTGATGCAGCTCCAGTACAAGAACGTCTACATCGCCTACGTGTCGATGGGCGCGAACCCGGTCGCGACGGTGAAGGCGTTCCACGAGGCGGAAAGCTACGACGGCCCCGCGCTCATCATCGCCTATGCGCACTGCATCGAGCAGGGCCTCTCGACGGCGGAAGGTCCGCAGCACCAGAAGACGGCGGTCGATTCGCTCCACTTCCCCCTGTGGCGGTACAATCCGGCGCTGGTGGAGGAAGGCAAGGGCGGCTTCACGCTGGATTCCCGCGACGCCGGACTCTCCTTCGCCGCCGCGGCGCTTTCCAAGACGACGGGCGAGAACCGCTTCCGCCAGCTGGTGAAGGTGGCGGGCGAAGAGAAGGCCAAGGAGATCCTGGAGCGGACGGAGGAGGGCTTCAAGTCCAACTACCGCCTGCTGCAGGAACTCGCCGCGCTGCCGCCCAGCCCGGCCGACTGATCGGCGCGGAACATCGGAACATCAAAACATAGAGAGGAATCGACAAATGAAGAGATTGTGTCTGGCCTTCTGCCTTTCCGCCCTGTCGCTGCACGCGGCGGAAGGGCTCCAGCCGCGTGCGTTCACCTTCAACCCCGGGGACGCGGCGTCTTCCGCCGCGGTATCCATTCCGGTGGCGGCGACGAATACGGTCTGCAGCCCGGGCGCGGGCTGGCGGATCGCCGCGTCCGTTCCGGAAGACGGGGTGCGGCTGCTCAACCTTTCCTGGACGAGCGCGGGCGAACCGCGCCTGCCCGCCCCGGTTACGCTCTCCTTCGACGTGCCGATCGGGGACAGCGCCGGACTTTGGGAGCCGGTGGAGCATGTGCGTACGCCTTTCCGCGGCGGCGAGGCGTCCAAATTCTGCTACAGCACGCCCGTCCGCAGTTGGTTCGCGAACGGCGACGAGAACCGGTTGACGCTCGCCTGGTCGGAGTGCGTGCGGGAAGTCCGGTTCGCGCCCGCAATCATCGTGGAGGAGCGCGATTCGTTCGTCTACCGCGTCAAAATGACGTTTTTCGCCGAGCCGGAAGCGCCGCTCGCGCGGTGGGAGTGCGCGATTCGGCTGGATAGCCGCGTGCGCGACTGGTCGCAGACCGTGCAGGAGGCGTCCCGGTGGGTCGCTTCCGCCGCCCGGGCGGTACCCCTCCCTCCGCCGGACGCGGCCTACGAGCCGGTGTATTCGACCTGGTACGCCTTCAACAAGTTCTTCGACGCCCCGACGCTCGAGAAGGAATGCGCCGCGGCGGCGAAACTGGGCATGAAGACCATCATCACGGACGACGGCTGGCAGCAGGCCTACGGCGACTGGGCGCCCGTGCCGGAAACGCTGCCCGACATGCGCGGACACGTCGCGCGCGTCCATGCGCTGGGCATGAAATACATGCTGTGGTACTCCATGGCGTTTGTGGCGAAAGAAAGCCGGACTTATCCGGTCTTCCGCGGCAAATACCTCATGGACGGACGGCTTTGGGGACAGGACCTGGGCGTTCTGGACCCCCGCTTCCCCGAAGTGCGCGCGTTTATCGTGGGCAACCTCGTGCGGATGATGAAGGACTGGAACCTGGACGGCTACAAGATCGATTTCATCGACTTCTTCCGCATTTTCGGGACCGACCCGGCGGTCAAGGAGAATTACGCCGGACGCGACTACAAGAGCGTTTCGGAGGCCGCCAAGGCGCTCCTGGCGGAGATATCGACGCGTCTGAAGGCCCTCAAGCCGGATGTCCTTCTGGAGTTCCGCCAGCCCTATATCGGACCTGTCACCGCGCATTACGGCAACATGCTGCGCGCGAACGACTGCCCCGGCGACCCGCTCGCCAACCGGGTGCGGACGGCCAATATCCGCCTCACGGCATGCGGGACGCCGGTGCATGCGGACATGCTCCGCTGGACGCCTTCCGGGGATGCCGCGACCGCGGCGCAAGCCATTCTGTCCGTCATCTTCACGACGGTGCAGTATTCCATGGTTCTGGACACCATCCCCGCCGTGCAGAAGGCGGAAATCGCCAAATGGATCGCCTTTTCCGAGGCGCACCGGGACGCCCTGCAGCGCGGCGGTTTCCGCGCCCACAATCCCGCGGCGAACTATCCGCTGCTGGAAGGGTGGAGCGACACGGAGCGCATCTTCGCGGTGTACGATCCGGCGATCGTCGTGTCCGTCCCGGCGGATGCGCGTAAGGTCATTCTCGTCAACGCGACGCCCGCCGCGCGCCTGGCGATGAACGAAGGGGGAAGTTTGCGCTGGATCGCGGTCGCCCCCTACGGTTTCGCGGAACTGCCGCGCACGAAATAGAGCCCCCCGCGGGAAGCGAGGGAAAACTCCGCGGGGTTTGGGAGAAAACTCCGCGGAGTTTTTTTCTCCTTTGGCCGTGTAGAGTTGTAGAATTGTAGAGAGGGGATAATTGGCCGTGGAGATCGGGAGAACGTGGAGAGGGGGAGTTTTTAACACAGAGGCACAGAGACACAGAGGCACAAAGGGGGAGGGGGAGAGATATTTAACTGTGTAATATGTAGAGGGGGGCGCGTCCTACCCGTCCTAATTGTCCTACTTGTCCTAGTTGTCCCGCGCGCGGTAATTCAACCGTGTATGTAGACTAGGGAGGGGGGGCATGGAGAGGTGGTTTTAGACAGGATTTACAGGATGGGCAGGATTGGG
>DJRS01000066.1:1414-1641 GCA_002440145.1 Verrucomicrobia bacterium UBA6354 | reverse complement strand
CGCACGGTAATTGGCCGTGTAGAGGTGTAGAATTGTAGACTGGAGAGCTTGTCATTATTGGCCGGGCGGTCGGGAGAACGGGAAGAGAATGTTGCGGTTTTGGGTTCAACAGCCGGGCTGGATTTGGTATAATAGACGCCTATGAAAGTGGATGAGCAGCAGAAGCGCGCGGCCCGGGAGTTTGTCGCGCGCTGGACATTGCGCCGCGGGAGCGAGAAGGGCGAGGA